>NZ_CAMLIX010000379.1 GCF_946479975.1 uncultured Flavobacterium sp. | reverse complement strand
TTGGCAATTCCTAAAACGCTGATTCGAGCCGCTGCACTTTCGCGAGGCCCAATAACAACAACATACGGATTTGAAGCTGTCTGTAAAACCGCCAAACCTGTCCCCATTACAAACAAAGCAATCAAAAATAGTGAAAAACTCCGCGCTTCTGCTGCAGGATAAAAGAGCAATGCTCCGGCTGCAATGACCAATAAACCTAAAGAAATTCCGTTTTTGTAACCTACTTTTTCAATTAAAAAAGAGGACGGAATTGCCATTACAAAATAAGCAATATAGAAAGCGAATGTCACAAAATAAGACTGTGATTCTGTTAATTCGCAGGCTAATTTAAAAAATGGAATCAGCGGTCCGTTTAACCAGGTTACGAAACCAAAAATAAAAAACAATGAGGTTAAAATAACCATTGGAATCAAAGTGCTGTTTTGCTCTTTTTTTAAAGTAATATCTAGTTGTGACATATTTTGGTTCGGTTTTTAGTAGTTATTTTTGAAATTATTTATCAATTAATTCCTGATGATAAAAAAGAATGGTTTCTTCTAAAGCGCGGTCAATTGTATATTCTGGTTTAAAACCCAATTGATTGAATTTCTCTGGATTTGCTTTCGAATGTTTGATGTCACCCGGTCTCTCATCTAAAAATTTAATCTGCGATTTTGAATTCGTAATTGCGATTATTTTTTCTGCTAATTCCAAAACAGAAGTGCTGTGCCCCAAAGCCACATTATAGGTTTTATTTCCTGTTTGCGATGCGAGAATATTAGCTTTTACAACATCTTTCACATAAATAAAATCCCTCGTCTGCGAACCGTCTCCATAAATGGTTATGGGTTCATTTTGAAGCGCTTTATTAATAAAAATTGGCACCGCGGCCGCATAAGCCGACTCCGGATTCTGACGAGGGCCAAACACGTTGAAATATCTTAATGATGCTGTTTGAAGCTGATATTGATCCAAATACATTTTTAGATAGTATTCTCCATCCAATTTTGTTATCGCATAGGGCGTCATTGGTTCTGGAAACATCGATTCTACTTTTGGCAAAATAGGATTGTTTCCATAATTGGCTGCCGATGTTGAAAGTACGACTTTACAATTGGTATTGTTTTTTGCTGCTTCCAAAATATTGATTGTTCCTATCGTATTGATTTCGATACATTCTTTTATTTTCAATAAAGATTCTGGCACACTAACCAAAGCCGCTAAATGAAAAACGGCACTTGCTCCACTAATCACTTCATTGACTAAATTTTCATCTCGGATATCTCCTTTTACAAACTCAACATTAAGATTTTCTAAATTATGTTCGAACCCCGTTCTAAGACTATCATATACCAAAACTTGATGTCCATTGTTTGATAAATGTTCAGCAATATGGCTTCCTATAAAACCAGCGCCTCCGGTAATTACATATTTTTTCATTTTTATTATTTTAATGTTCCGATGAAATTCAAATTATAATCTTCCATTTCTTCAAATTGTCTCGAAAGGCTTTCAATTAATTTGAACTGATTTTTAGAACGGTCCAGATTATGCTCCGGATATTCTGTTTTGTAATAAACATCGTCGTTCAGGAAATCGGTTAGAAACCGTAATGCCATTATAAAAACCATTGTTTTTGCTCCCAGTGGCAAATATTTTATCTCCAGTGAAGAAAGTGAGGCATTTGTCATTTCTAAAAATCCTTTTACATACGCTTTATAAAACTGTAAATTGAAATTCACCAAAGCCAAATCCTTTTCGTCTTCTGCTGCTGTGTTACAGATTGTTCTGATCGCATCACCGAAATCATAGTGAATAATTCCCGGCATTACCGTATCAGTATCAATTACACAAAGTCCTTTTTTATTGGTATCAAAAAGCGCATTTGAAATTTTTGTATCGTTGTGCGTCACTCTGAGCTTGATTTTTTTGGCATCTTTTAAATTTTGCAGAACATGCATTTCTTCCTTTAAGTCTGCAACTTTTTCAAGCAGGTCTTTCGCCTGCTCAATTCTTTGCTCAGAAGCTTCTTTCAATGCAGTATCGAATTGAGAATAACGAAAAGCCATATTGTGAAAATTCGGAATTACTTCCGTCAGTTTTCTAGCATCAAAATCACTTGTAAGATTTAAGAATTCGCCAAATAATTTTCCGCCTTCGTATGCGATTTCTTCGCTGTCTACGGTTTCAAAAGTCAGACTTCCTTTAATATAAACCATTACATTCCAAAAGTTTCCATCTTGATCCTGATGAAAGAAAACATCTTTTTTTGTACCAACAAAAGTTAATACACGCCGTTGTAATTCAGCTTCAGAAAGATGTTTTAGTTTTTTAAGCAAATGCTTGCTTACACTTACTTTATTCGAAATAAGACCTGGAACATCTTTAAAAACACCATCATTAATTCGCTGCAAAATGAACTGTCTTCCACTTTCTGTTGTTACCAGATAAGTATCATTTATATGACCCGAGGACAGCTCTTCAAAAGTTTTAAAGACCTCAACGTGGTCAAACTTTTCAAAAATA
>NZ_CAMLIX010000378.1 GCF_946479975.1 uncultured Flavobacterium sp. | reverse complement strand
TTAAACTCTTTCGGAGTAAGTTTAATCTCTTCTTGAGATCTAAAAACCTTCATTTCTTCTTCAAAAATTTCAAGATCATTAATGATAATTTTACTTTCCATCTGTTGCGGAACGTCTTTTCGTCTCAAAAGCGATTGTGCTCTAGCAAACAATTCATCAAAATGAAAAGGTTTTACCAAATAATCATCTGCGCCATTATCAAAAGAAGATAATTTATCTTCAATTTCGCTAAAAGCAGTCAGCATAATTATAGGGGTTTTTTTGTCGATTTCGCGAATACCTTTGCAGACATCAATTCCATTCGTTCCTGGAACATTAATATCTAGCACGATTAAATCATATTGATACGGAAAATATTTTTTTAATAATAAAGATCCATCATAATAAGGAAAGCACTCAAGACCTTTTGAAGTAAAGAATGTGGATATTTCTTTTGATAAAGTAAAATCGTCCTCGAGTAGTAGTATTTTCATCTATGGCTGATAATTTGTAAATCAGGTCAAAATATACCGGATTTACATTAAAGATACATATTATTTGAAATAAGAAAAAGTCTCATTATTTTCAATTTTCAATAAAGCTTCATAAATAAGTTGAATTACATTTTCAACATCATCTCTATGAACCATTTCGACAGTTGTATGCATATAACGTAAAGGAAGCGAAATTAATGCAGATGGCACACCGCCGTTACTATATGCAAAAGCATCTGTGTCTGTACCTGTAGCACGAGAAGTCGCATGTCGCTGAAACGGAATTTTATTTTCTACAGCAGTATCTACAATCAAATCACGCAGTTTATTTTGAATAGCTGGCGAATAACCAATAACTGGTCCTTTTCCCATTTTAAGATCGCCTTCTACTTTTTTATCAATCATTGGAGTAGTGGTGTCGTGGCAAACATCTGTAACAATAGCAACATTTGGTTTAATGCGGTGTGCAATCATTTCAGCACCGCGAAGACCAATTTCTTCCTGAACAGAATTTACAATGTATAAACCAAAAGGAAGCGTTTTATTATTTTCCTTTAATAATCTTGCAACTTCAGCAATCATAAAACCACCCATTCTATTGTCAATTGCGCGGCACACAAATTTATTTTCATTCAAGATCATAAATTCATCAGGATAAGTAATCACACATCCAACATGAACACCCAAAGCTTCAACTTGTTCTTTGTTTTCACAGCCTAAATCTATAAAGATATTGCTCAATTTAGGAATTTCCTCTTTGTCACGTAAACGAGTATGAATTGCAGGCCATCCAAAAACACCTTTCACAATTCCGTTTTTGGTATGAATATTAACCCTTTTAGAAGGAGCAATTTGATGATCTGAACCACCATTTCTAATAACATATATTAAACCATCCTCAGTAATATAATTTACATACCATGAAATTTCATCTGCATGTCCTTCAATAACAACCTTATACGGAGCATCTGGATTAATAACCCCAACAGCACTTCCATAAGTATCAGTAATAAAAGTATCAACATAAGGTTTTAAATATTCCATCCAGAGTTTCTGGCCTTCGCTTTCGTAACCAGTAGGAGAGGCGTTATTTAGGTAGCTTTCTAAGAATGCTATAGAAGTATCTTTTAAGATAGAATTTGTGCTCATAAAAATATTTTTTTGCTAAAATATAAATTTGGTATCAGAGTTGTATATAAATATATAATTTTACATTTAAATTATGATTCAATGAGATTAACCAATTTTATTCTATTTCTATTATTTATTTCCTTTTCAGGTCACGCGCAAGTTACTCCAAAAGAGAACGAACAAATGGGTTATATCCTAACAGAACAAGATTCTATATTAAACGACACTATTCAGCTGCCAGAAATAATTATTTCCAAGGGACAGAAGATGAATCCAGAAGAAATGAAGCAATTTCAAATTCTGCAAAATAGAGTTTACAAAGTTTACCCGTATGCCAAACTAGCATCAGATAGACTTACAGCATTGAATAACGGAATGGCGCGACTAAAAACAAATCGCGAAAAGAAAAAGTACTTTAAAATTGTAGAAGACTATTTAAATAACGAATTTGAAGAAAGGCTAAAAAAGCTTTCTAGAAAACAAGGGCAGATTCTAGTAAAATTAATTCATCGCCAAACTGGTATTACAACTTATGAGCTGATCAAAACATTAAAAAGCGGATTCAAAGCTTTTGTCTCAAACACTACAGCGAATTTATTTGATATAAGTTTAAAAACAGAATACAAACCATACGATGTAAACGAAGACTATTTAATAGAAACAATTTTAGTCAGAGCATTTGAGTCTGGCCGTTTGGTAAATCAAAAACCTGCGACTCCTGTAGATTATGATGATTTATCAGCCAAATGGCAAGAGAGAGCCAAACAGTTAAATAAGAAATAGCACTCCTATATATAATAGTATCCAACCCGACAGGTTTCTAAAGCCTGCCGGGTTTATTTTTTATACATATATATAAGTAAACTTTTGTCCTGCTGAGCGGAGCCGAAGCCTTTCAAGGCAGAGATTGGAATCTGAGATTAAAAAATTGAATATTGTTTTTAATGAGGAGCTTTTTCCCGCTGTTCCTTCCAATCT
>NZ_CAMLIX010000377.1 GCF_946479975.1 uncultured Flavobacterium sp. | reverse complement strand
ACAACTTGCATTCAAACAAAATGAAGTTAAAAATCATTTACAACGAATAGGAAAAATCGAACTTCCAGAATTTGAAGATATTTTAGGTTCTGAGAAACAATTTTTCTATAGAAATAAAATGGAATTCTCTTTTTCAAATAGCCGTTGGCTTACTGAAGCAGAAATTGGAAGTACAGAAGATTTAGGAAATAGAAATGCATTAGGATTTCATATTCCTAAAATGTGGGACAAAATTCTGGACATCAACAAATGTTATTTACAAGAAGATCCGTCAAATGCAATTCGTAACGAAATCCGAGCATTTGCAAACGAACATAATTTAGCCTTTTTTAATCCGAGAGAACATTCTGGATTATTGAGAACTTTCATGATTCGTACGGTTTCTACTGGCGAGATCATGGTTTTGATTCAGTTTTTTGAAGAAGACAAAGCAAACAGAGAATTAATCTTAGATCATTTATACGAGAAATTCCCTCAAATTACTTCATTGCAATATGTAGTAAACGGAAAAGCAAACGATACCATTTACGATCAAGATGTTATTCTTTATAAAGGAAGAAATTACATTTTGGAAGAAATGGAAGGTTTGAAATTCAGCATTAATGCAAAATCTTTCTATCAAACCAATTCAGATCAAGCTTACGAGTTGTATAAAATTACAAGAGATTTTGCTGGTCTTACAGGTAACGAAGTAGTTTATGACTTATATACAGGTACAGGTACGATTGCACAGTTTGTTTCTAAAAAGGCAAAAAAAGTAATTGGTGTAGAAAGTGTTCCTGAGGCTATTATTGATGCTAAAGCCAACGCAGAACGCAATAATATTACCAATTGTGAGTTTTTTGTTGGAGACATGAAAGTAGTTTTCAACGAAGCTTTTATTGCACAGCACGGTAAACCAGACGTTATTATTACAGATCCGCCACGCGACGGAATGCATAAAGATGTTGTAGAACAAATCCTGAAAATAGCTCCTGAAAAAGTCGTTTATGTAAGCTGTAATTCTGCAACTCAAGCACGTGATTTGGCTTTAATGGATGAAAAATACAAAGTTACTCGTGTGCGACCTGTAGATATGTTTCCGCAGACACATCATGTTGAAAATGTTGTACTTTTAGAACTTCGATAGAAAAAATAAATGAAAAAAATAATCTCGTTTTTACTGCTCTTTACTTTTGGCTTATCCAGCTGCGAGAAAGATGATATTTGTGATGGAAATACGCCCACTACACCGAGGCTTGTTATTACATTTTATGACAATATAGATCCCACTACTCCTGCTCCTGTTGTTAACATGACAGTAAAAGGAGAAAATGAGACAAATCCAATTATTTTTAATCCAAGTGCAACGGGAGATAGTCAATATTATGTCAACACAAGTACCGTTTCGATTCCGTTAAGAACAGATTCTGATACCACAACGTACGAGTTCACTTATAACGCTCCTAGTACAAATACAGCTGCGAGAAATACTGATATTCTAACATTTAAATATACTCGCGAAAACATTTATGTTTCAAGAGCATGTGGTTTCAAAACAAACTTTATTTTAGACAATACAAATGCAATAGTTCGTACAGATCCTGACGGGCTTAACTGGATGCTAAATATTAACGTATTAAATCGAAACATTTTTACAGAAAATGAAAAGGAACCACACATTGAAATCGTTTTTTAGTTTTTGCTTTTTGTTTTCTATGTTTCTAATACAAGCTCAAGAAACAACTGCAAAAAAGCCGAAAACAGAAACAGCAAAACCAGAAATTCAGGAAGTACTAAAAGACACCGTAATCAAAACAGATCGCTATGGTCTTCGTGTTGGTGTTGATTTATACAAACTGACAAGAGGTCTTTATGATAAAGATTATAAAGGAGTTGAATTTGTTGGAGACTGGAGATTAACAAAAAAATATTATATCGCTGCAGAATTAGGATACGAAAACAAAACAACAGATGATGATCGACTAAATACATCTGCATCTGGAACGTATGTTAAAGGTGGTTTTGATTATAATTTTTATGAAAACTGGCTTGACATGGAAAACCTAATCACGATTGGACTTCGTGGTGGTTTTAGTTCTTTCAGTCAAGATTTAAATAGTTATAAAATCTACAATCCTAATCCGTATTTTGGAGAACTGCCTGCTGTAGTGGCCAACCAAAAATACAGCGGACTTACAGCAAGCTGGCTGGAAGTAGCACTGGGATTAAAAGCAGAGGTTTTTGACAACATTTTTGTTGGTTTTGGAGTTCAGATGAAACTGTTAACCACAAACAAAAAACCAAGCGGATTTGACAATCTTTATATTCCAGGTTTCAATAGAACGTATGACGGAAGTTTTGGAGTAGGATTCAATTATACCGTTTCGTACTTTATACCTATTTATAAGAAAAAAGTAATGGCTCCTGAAATAAAAGAAGTTCCTAAGAAGAAAAAATAATCTTTTTAAAGCTTCTAAGGTGCTGAGGCGCTAAGGGACTAAGTATTAAAAAAGGCCTAAATTCAAATATTTTTGAATTTAGGCCTTTTTTTATTTTAGTAGAATGCTTTTTTTATTTTAGACTATCCAATTTCTTTAATGCCTTTTATAAAA
>NZ_CAMLIX010000376.1 GCF_946479975.1 uncultured Flavobacterium sp. | reverse complement strand
GTTATAAAAAAAATAATTTCAGACAAACGGTTCTTGGTGCAAAATATCTAGTGTATGATCCTTATAAAAACAAAAGAGAAGTAAACATCTACAGCTATAAAGCCAATCATAGTTTTAATTGGCGCGAATTAATTCCAGCCGTTTCTATCTTTGCTGGAGCCAATTTTGTTGGAGCCGAAAATCCATATTATTTTTCGCCAGACGGAGCAATTTCTCCTAAAATTTCCTTGATTACTCAACACTTATTTGGAGGTGGAAAATGGGTTTTTGTAACCAATATTATTGCAGATTATATTGGAACAGATTACCCAAGTTATGGATATGTATTAACTTTGACCCACGGATTTAATGAAAAATGGTCTGGTTTTATTGAAAATCAAGGTTACAAAAGCGATTTTTACAGCGACGCAATTGTGCGTGGAGGTGCCGCTTACCTTCTTTCTGCAAACATGCAGGTTGACGCCTCTATAAGTACAAACTTTAAAAATACGCCATCGGTTTTATATGGCGGAGTTGGGGTTTCATGGCGTTACGATGGTTGGTATAAAAACAATCAGTCTTCTAAAAAAGCAGAAGAAAAAGCTAAAAAGAATAAAGACAACGAGAAAAGTATCGACTATCAAGAAAAAGAAAAAAGGCGTAAAGCAAAATACGAATAACATTACATAACCAAACTCTACATAAAAAGAGACTCTCAATACCACATTAATGATTACAATTAAAGAAGCTAAGAGCAAAAAAGAATTAACCGAATACATAAAATTCCCTTTTTCCCTGTATAAGGATAATCCGTATTGGGTTCCTCCAATTATTGCAGACGAATTAGAATCTTTTGACAAAACCAAAAACCCTGCCTTTGATAATGCCGAAGCTTATTTTTATTTGGCTTACAAAGACAATGAAATTGTTGGTCGTATAACGGCTATAATCAACTGGTCTGAGGTTAATAATCAGCATAAAAGAAAAGTACGTTTTGGGTGGTATGATGTTATTGATGATATTGAAGTAACAAAAGCACTGCTTGAAAAAGTTTTTGAACTAGGAAGAAAACACAATTTAGAACATGCTGAAGGTCCAATGGGATTTTCGAATCTAGATAAAGTTGGAGTTCTTACAGAAGGTTACGATCAAGTTGGAACTATGATTACTTGGTACAATCACCCTTATTATGTTACGCACTTAGAACAACTAGGCTTTCAGGTTGAAAAACAATATATCGAAAGTATATTTCCTTTTTCTAATGTAAAACCAGAGTTTTTCCAGAAAGCTGTGGGTTTGATTAAAAAACGTTACGAAGTACGTTCTTTAAATTTTACAAAAACAAAAGACATTATGCCTCATGTAGACAAAATGTTTGATTTGTTTAATGAATCTTATGAAAAATTGGCTTCGTTTGTAGCCATTTCTGATGTTCAAAAAGAGTATTTTAAAAAGAAATACATCAGTTTTATTAATCCGGAATACATCAAATTTGTAGTTGACAAAGATGATAATTTGGTAGCTTTCAGTATTGTAATGCCAAGTTTTACTGAAGCTTTGCAAAAAATAAAAGGAAAATTATTTCCGTTTGGTTTTCTTCAATTATTGAAAGCCAAAAAACATAGTAAGGATGTTGTTTTTTACTTAATTGGAGTGCATCCTGATTATCAAAACAAAGGAGTTACAGCACTTATCTTTGACGAATATTATAAAACATTTTCAGAGAAAGGAATTCGAAATTGCATTCGAACTCCAGAATTATTAGAAAATAATGCTATTCATTTACTGTGGAAGAATTTTGATCCAAAAATTCATTGCCAGAGAAAGACTTATTTGAAGAATCTTTAGTTTAGTTTTCAGTCGCAGTTTTCAGGTTTCAGTTTTTAATTTTAAATATGGAATTACATAAATCCTTAATAATTTGTGAAGAATGTAAAAGTGAATTTTACAAAGATTCGTCCAAAATGAAAAATTTATGCCCTGAATGTGCTCATTTATTATATGGATATGAAAATTGTGAACATAAATTTGTAAATGACCGTTGCGAAAAATGTTACTGGAACGGAAACTCAAGCGATTACCTTGAAAAAATATAAAATTTTAAACATAAAAAATCCATTCGCCCCCAAACGAATGGATTTTTAACTTCATGATCACTTACATTTATTCTACTTTACAATCGACTTTTGTCAATGTGTTTTTTGCATCAAATTTTAATTTGGTTTTATCTTTAAAAGAAACTTTATCGTTTGCCGTAACTACATCTCCGTAACCTTCTATAAATGCACCGTCTTTTTGAAGAAACGCCACTTGTCTTACAGAAGACATTCCCTCAGAACTAAACGTATAATCTGCAATTAAAGTATCGCCTTTCATATTACCAATTATAGTACCTACGTTTTTATCTTTTCCAACAAGATTATAATTTAATGTTCCATTTACTTCTTGATGTGAGTTTACATTAAAACTCATTTCTATAATACTTCCATTTGATTTCCAAGTATAACATTGGTTTCCAGCTGGTTCAACTATTTCTGCTTCTTTTGGCGGATTAGGTGTAATTTGTACTGGTTCTGTTGTAGTGGTTTCTTTTTTGCAGGAAATTAAAACGGTTAAGATAA
>NZ_CAMLIX010000375.1 GCF_946479975.1 uncultured Flavobacterium sp. | reverse complement strand
CCCAATTCATGTAAAACCAATTTATAAAACTGTTCGTTTTTATTTTTTTGAGATAATCTAAAATCAGAAACTACGCAGGCTTTTCCGGGTCTATAACCTAAACCCATTATTCCCCAATCTTTAATTCCGTTTTTTGTTGTGCTGATATCAAAATGCGATAATCCGACAATTACAGAATCTTTACCGATATTATTTTTTAGATTTTTAATAATACTGTCTGCGCGGAATCTATTTCTAGGCTTATAAAAAGATCCAACAGGAAACTCAATATTCCCTTTTAAAACCACTTTTGGATTAATAGCCTTAATAGCAGCAAAAACTTTTTGAGATTGCTTTTGCTGAAAATTACCTAAGGACTGAATAACAATAACTTTTTGAACTTTTAATGCATTTTCATTATTAATTTCGCCATTTTTATTTGTGCAAGAGAACAAACCAAAAAGCAAAATAAGAAAACTGTACTTCATAAAAGTCAAAACCCTTAAATCAGTTATTTTTATTCGATTTTAATCTTTTAAGAACTCCTAGAAAGAATAAAATAATTCCAACTACAAGCAAGATATAATAAACAGAGGCATTATTATCTTTCAATACATTTGCTAAAACAAAACATATAACACTTGCAAAATAAAAAGCAACAGCCGAAATGTTTTTTAAAGATTCTAAACTCATTTTATATTATTTAAAGAAGCTGTCAACGAATTCGTATTTATTAAAGACTTGTAAATCTTCAATTCCTTCGCCGACACCGATATATTTTACTGGAATTTTAAATTGATCTGAAATACCAATTACAACACCACCTTTTGCAGTTCCGTCCAATTTAGTTACAGCTAGTGAAGTAACTTCTGTGGCTGCGGTAAATTGTTTTGCTTGTTCAAAAGCGTTTTGACCTGTAGAACCGTCTAAAACCAAAAGTACATCGTGAGGCGCATCAGCAATGACTTTCTGCATTACACGTTTTACTTTTGTCAATTCGTTCATCAAGTTAATTTTGTTGTGCAAACGTCCAGCAGTATCAATAATTACAACATCTGCATTTTGAGCAACAGCCGATTGTAAAGTGTCAAAAGCTACAGAAGCAGGATCGCTTCCCATATTTTGTCTTACAATTGGCACATCAACTCTGTCTGCCCAAACTTGTAATTGGTCAATTGCAGCGGCACGAAATGTATCTGCAGCACCTAAAACAACTTTATGCCCTGCTTTTTTAAACTGGTAGGCCAATTTTCCAATTGTAGTTGTTTTTCCAACTCCATTAACTCCAACAACCATTAAAACATAAGGTTTTTTATCTTTTGGAACTTCAAATTCTGTTGCTTCGCCTGTATTGGTTTCAGACAGTAACGCGCCAATTTCTTCACGCAGAATTTGATTCAGTTCTTCTGTTCCAAGATATTTATCTTCGGCAACACGTTTTTCTATTCTTTCTATGATTTTCAAAGTGGTATTTACACCAACATCTGAAGTTACAAGAACTTCTTCTAGATTATCTAAAACATCGTCATCGACTTTAGATTTTCCAGCAACGGCTTTGCTTAACTTTGAGAAAAAAGTAGTTTTTGATTTTTCAAGACCTTTGTCTAAAGTCTCTTTTTTATCGGTAGAGAATAATTTTTTAAAAAAACTCATTTGTGTTAGATTATTTGATTGCGAGACTTCTGATTTATCAATCAGAAAGCCAAATCTTTAAAGAAAGCCAATTGTTTTTAATCTAGCCCCGATTGCAGCAGAAATCCTTTTATTTGGTCCTGATCCCGAGAATTCGGGACGGGATAAAATAAAAGATTGCCGCGAAGAGCGGGAAATCATGTTTAAAAAATGCGAATTGTGGTGCTTCTTTAAATTTTTAGACAAATATAGGTAATAAAAAAGCTACTTCCGAATGAAAGTAGCTTTTCTATATAATGTAAATGTAATTATTTCTTTTTCAAGAACTCATCAACTTCTTCAGGAGCCATAATAGATTCTACGAATGTATATGCACCAGTTTTAGGAGATTTCACCATTTTGATGGCTTTTGATAATCTCTTAGAAGATGTTTGTAACGATGCTACGGTTTTCTTTGCCATGATTCAAATGTTATTGAACTTTTCATAAAACTCGAATGGCCAAACCATTTGAGATTTATAAAAATCTCTAATTATTACTTAATTTCTTTGTGAACAGTTACTCTTTTCAAAACTGGATTAAATTTTTTAATCTCTAATCTGTCTGGAGTATTTTTTTTGTTCTTAGTTGTAATGTATCTAGAAGTTCCTGCTACACCAGAAGCCTTGTGCTCAGTACATTCTAAAATTACTTGGATTCTATTACCTTTCTTTGCCATCTTGCTATATATTTATTTAGGAAAAGATTATTTGATAAATCCTTCTGACTGTGCTTTTTTCAAAACAGCAGTGATTCCATTTTTATTAATTGTTTTTATCGTAGATGCTGCTACTCTAAGAGTAATCCATCTATCTTCTTCTGGAAGATAAAAACGCTTTTTAACTAAGTTTACAGAAAACTTTCTCTTAGTTTTGTTCATAGCGTGAGAAACGTTATTTCCTACCATCGCTCTTTTACCTGTAAGGTCACAAACTCTTGACATTATACTTATCTTTTATCGTTATTCAAAATCAGGGTGCAAAGAAAAGAAAAATAAACCATTG
>NZ_CAMLIX010000374.1 GCF_946479975.1 uncultured Flavobacterium sp. | reverse complement strand
TACGTAATCAACAAAAAGAATCCTAGATTTAAACAAAGACAAGGATAATTATGGCAAGAATAGCAGGGGTAGATATCCCAAAAAACAAAAGAGGTGTTATTGCACTTACCTACATCTTCGGATTAGGGAGAAGTAGAGCTATAGAGATTTTAGAGAAAGCTCAAGTTAGCCAAGATAAAAAAGTTCAAGATTGGAATGATGATGAGATCGGAGCGATTCGTGAAGCTGTTTCATTTTACAAAATTGAAGGAGAATTACGTTCTGAGGTTTCTTTAAACATCAAACGTTTAATGGATATTGGTTGTTACAGAGGTATCCGTCATAGATCTGGTCTTCCATTAAGAGGACAAAGAACTAAAAACAACTCTAGAACAAGAAAAGGTAAAAGAAAAACTGTTGCTAACAAGAAAAAAGCAACTAAATAATAAGTAATATGGCTAAAGCAACTGCAAAAAAACGTAAAGTTATCGTTGAATCAACGGGTGAAGCTCATATTTCTGCGACTTTCAACAATATTATCATTTCTTTGACTAATAAGAAAGGCGAAGTTATTTCTTGGTCTTCAGCTGGTAAAATGGGTTTCAGAGGTTCTAAAAAGAATACTCCGTACGCGGCTCAAATGGCAGCAGAAGATTGTAGTAAAGTAGCTCTTGAAGCAGGACTTAAAAAAGTAAAAGTTTATGTAAAAGGACCAGGAAACGGACGTGAGTCTGCTATCCGTTCTATTCATAACGGTGGAATTGAAGTTACTGAGATTATCGATGTTACTCCAATGCCTCACAATGGGTGTCGTCCTCCAAAAAGACGTAGAGTTTAATACTCAAATTTAATTATAGTATAACGTAGATAGAACATAGATTATCGAAGGATAAGACCTGAATTCATAATCTCTATCTTAAACAATTTAAAATGGCAAGATATACTGGTCCTAGCACAAGAATCGCTCGTAAATTTGGCGAAGCAATCTTCGGAGATGATAAATCTTTCGAAAAAAGAAATTACCCACCTGGACAACACGGGATGGCTAAAAAAAGAGGAAAAAAATCTGAGTATGCTGTTCAGTTAATGGAAAAGCAAAAAGCTAAATATTCTTACGGAATTTTAGAAAAACAATTCAGAAATTTATTCGAAAAAGCATCAGCAACTAAAGGAGTTACTGGTGAAGTTTTATTACAATTATGCGAAGCAAGATTGGATAACGTTGTTTTTAGAATGGGAATTGCTCCATCTAGAAGAGGTGCTCGTCAAATCGTATCTCACAGACACGTTACTGTAAATGGAGAAGTTGTAAATATTCCTTCTTACCACCTTAAGCCTGGTGATAAAGTTGCAGTTCGTGAAAAATCTAAATCTTTAGAAGCTATCGAACGTTCTTTATCAAATTCAAGTCATGTTTATGAATGGATTACTTGGAATCAAGATCTTAAAGAAGGAACTTTTGTTTCTGTACCTGCGAGACTTCAAATTCCAGAAAACATTAAAGAACAATTAATCGTAGAGTTGTACAACAAATAATAATTGACTTAGTCGAAATTTATGGCAATATTTAATTTTCAAAAGCCCGATAAAGTTATCATGATCGATTCAACCGATTTTGAAGGTAAATTTGAATTTAGACCTTTAGAACCTGGTTACGGATTGACAGTTGGTAATGCACTTAGAAGAGTTTTGCTTTCAGCGTTAGAAGGTTATGCAATTACATCTGTTCGTATCGAAGGTGTAGATCATGAGTTTTCTACTATTTCAGGTGTTGTTGAGGACGTTACCGAAATTATCCTTAATCTAAAACAAGTACGTTTCAAACGTCAGATAGAAGATATCGATAATGAATCAGTTACTATTTCTGTTTCTGGTAAAGATCAATTGACAGCAGGTGATTTTCAAAAATTTATCTCAGGTTTCCAAGTTTTGAATCCAGACCTTGTTATCTGTAATTTAGATTCTAAAATCAAATTGAACTTCGATTTAACAATCGAAAAAGGTAGAGGATACGTTCCTGCTGAAGAGAACAAAAAACAGAATGCTGCAATTGGAACAATTTTTACAGATTCTATTTTTACTCCGGTAAAAAATGTAAAATATGCAATCGAAAACTTCCGTGTAGAGCAAAAAACAGATTACGAAAAATTAGTTTTTGAAATCAAAACTGATGGATCTATTAATCCTAAAGATGCTCTTACTGAGGCTGCTAAAGTTTTAATTCACCATTTCATGTTGTTTTCTGATGAAAGAATTACACTCGAGGCTGACGAAATTGCACAAACAGAATCGTATGATGAAGAGTCATTGCATATGAGACAATTGCTTAAAACTAAGCTTGTTGATATGGATTTATCTGTGAGAGCATTAAATTGCTTGAAAGCGGCTGAAGTTGATACACTTGGTGATTTAGTATCGTTCAATAAAAATGACCTAATGAAATTCCGTAATTTTGGTAAAAAATCTTTAACTGAGCTTGATGAACTTGTTGCAGTGAAGAATTTAACTTTCGGAATGGATTTAGCTAAATACAAATTAGATAAAGAATAATTTACTTCATATTTTGCTCTCCATAGTGGATTGTAGCAAGATGAAGATAAAAAAAACACGTCATGAGACACGGAAAAAAATTCAACCACTTAAGCAGACAGACTGGACATAGAAAAGCTATGTTGGCTAATATGGCTTGTTCTCTTATCGAGC
>NZ_CAMLIX010000373.1 GCF_946479975.1 uncultured Flavobacterium sp. | reverse complement strand
ACTGCATCATTGTGGGAGAGTATGTCGCCGCCTTTCTTTTTAAAATCCTCATCATAGCTGATGAGGATTTTTTTGTTTTGATAACTTTGGATCTGCTCACGATTGAAAATCCTGCTTTAACGCACCGCGTTAGATTTTATAACATTCATGAGATGTGATCTGATCAAACCTCTTTGCAAACTAACGCAGTCGTAAAATTTGAATTATAAAAATAAATTTGCTTTCATATAAAATTGCTTTAAAATAATATTGATTTGCTATGCCTTTGACTGGCTAGTTATAAATTAAACAATTTCTCTTTCATAGATATCTTCGACAATTCGCTGGGAAGCTGCTTCGCAAAAGTCTAATCCTGAGTAATCTGGGTTAAAACCTCCAATGTAAGGTACTGCCATAATATAAATTGAATCATTATAGGCGCCATATTGATCGATGATCTGAAAGTTATCATTGATAGCAATCCCTGATACTTTTAAAGAATAACTGCCATCAAGATTTTTTTCAATTAAATTATTTCCGGCATTTAATGCTTCGGCTGCCATTTGATGGGATTTAAATTTTAATTGAGCAGGGCTAACTGCTTTCTGGTTTAGAAGTGTTTTAAAAGGGAAGTCATCAAAAGAAAGGTGTGGCTGGCCGATACAGTCAATAAAAGTACCGAAATATTCTGATTTTTCATTTTGATTTTCATCAGTATATCGATAGATTATGCCGCCACCGTGCTGTGGTTCTACTGAGCTGTCTTGATTTACTGCTGTAATATCTAGAACTCCTGCATGATGAAGAGCTAATAATTCTCCACATGATTTCTGAGGGACAAATGCAATAACAATCGAAATTAAAGGCATTAGCACTTTTTGCAGACGCTGCATGTCTTCTGCAGAAAGATATTTAGCAGGATGATTCATAGCAAAGCTTAAAACCGCTAGCATCTCTTTCCAATAAATGGACTCTTGTCTTTTTATTGATTTTTCTGCCTGAGCATATTCTGCTTTTAAAAGTTGAAAAGGGTCAAGACATTCGCGAAGCTCCATCATTTCTTCTACAAATTCCTCAATAGAAAGGTCTTTAATTCGGTTGTAAAATTCTGGGTCTTTAGTGCGGAAAATCTCTTTAAAATTATTCTTAAAAACAAAATCTAAAGATAAAAAACCTTCGTTTTGCTGGCGATGAGCGTCGATTTCTTCTCTTTTAAGTAAGGAGTCATTGGAAAGATGAGAATCTTCTAAATGGAATCTAACTGCTGGAAGCATACCACTTCTTGAATGTATGATTATTTTAAAATCAGAATTATCATCTTCTTTTTCGTAGTGTACAATGCCATTTTCGTCTTTTATAAATTTGCCGTTACAACGGGCTAAAGTTCGAATGGCATCAATTGCCGTAAGAGAAGATCCTCTAACAGCCACGGGATGGTCTAGTTTTAATGCAATCTTTGAAGGAGGATAAGGTGAGTCATAATATCCCTTTACTTTGCCCTCATAACGTGTAGGCCAGTTATGTCCAGTACAGATTATGGCGTAATCAAATTCTTCTTTTTTATTTTCTGTTACAATAGAAGCTGTACTCTTTTCCTTATTATAAATGATATCCACAACGTTTGTTTCGTAGTGAATCACTGTTTTTATTCCTTTTACTGCTGCAATTTCCTGTAATAATTCAAATTGTGAAGAAAGGTAATAGCCGAATAAAATTCTCGGAAGTACTTTGTATTCGTTGAATTTATCAGGATTTATATCAAATCTTTCTAATAATTCTTTTGGTGCTGTTTGCAGCCACTGTTCAACAGAATTTACAATTTCTGGTATTTCATTATCAGATACATTGGTTACATGCTCATCATTAGCACCCTCTTTACTGTAAGGCATTCCAGCTCCGAGCATGCTTTTTCTTTCGTAGATCGTAATTTCGAGTTCAGTACTGCCGTATTCAATCAGTCTTTTGTACATGAAAAGTCCACTGGGACCGCCTCCAAGAATAGCTATCCTTTTCGTATTTTTATCTTGCTGCATTTTCTATAAATTTTACTCTAATTTAAATTGATAAACTGAGTAATTCTTTACAGGATTTTATGCTTTTATTGCAGAATTTTTGGCTTATGAATTCTTGCTGTTTTTCAAATTAAGATTATCTAAATCATCAAGCGAACTTGGACCGTTTTGATCTGATTTTTTTATAACACTCATGGTACCGTTTAATTCCATCACTACAGCTTTTACATCACTAATCTGATCAATACCTGCAGAGCGGATAGCGGCATAAATCTCTTCTTTTGTTATGGTTTCAAGTTTCATTTCTGTTTCTAGAAAGTTATTATTGAAGAAGACAATTCTCGGTACCGTGTTAATGATTTTCTCCATTTTAGAAGAAGATCTGGCCAGCCAGGCAAATATATATTGAAGTAATATAATGAACAGAAGAACAATGGTTCCCTCTGCCAATGGGACAGAAGCGAGCATCATGTCAGATAGGGCAGAACCCAGTGCAATTGATACAATAAAATCAAAGGCATTTAATTTTGCAAGCGTTCTTTTTCCAGAGATTCGGACAAAAACAAAAAGAGTCACAAATGCAATTACAGTTGTTATACCAACCCTAATAATACTATTCCAGTCTTGAAAAAACATCTCTCCCATATCATTAGTTATTAAAATAGTTTAGATATTTTCTCAAAAACAAAGTCGAAATTTT
>NZ_CAMLIX010000372.1 GCF_946479975.1 uncultured Flavobacterium sp. | reverse complement strand
GAAATAGTTTCTTCTTTTCCAATAATTTCAACAATGTCAAATAGGTGAGGACCTTTAAGTGCTCCAACTAAACTTAAACGGAAAGGCTGCATTACCTTACCCATGCCGATTTCGTTTTTAATTAACCAATCTTTTACGATTGTTTCAATGTTTACAGAAGTAAAATCTTCAATATTTTTTAATACAGAAATCAATTCTTGCATTAATGCTGGTGTTTCTTCTTTCCAGTTTTTGCTTGCTTTTTCATCGTATGATGTTGGCGACTGGAAAAAGAAATCTGTTAATTCCCAAAATTCAGAAACGAAATGAGCTCTTTCTTTAATCAAAGAAACAATTCTAGTTGTTACTTCGAGTGGAATCGAGAAGCCTTTTTCTTCTAAAATAGGCGAGAAGGTCTTCGCTAAATCAGTATCATTTTGTTTGATTAAATATTGGTGGTTGAACCATTTGTTTTTTTCAGGATCAAATTTAGCTCCAGCTTTATGAACTCTATTTAAGTCAAAAGATGCTGCAAGTTCTTCTAAAGAATATATTTCTTTGTCCGTTCCATCATTCCATCCAAGCAAAGCAAGGAAGTTTACAACCGCATCTGGGAAAAATCCTTTTTCTCTGTAGCCAGAAGAAAGACCTTCTTCTGTTTTCCATTCTAAAGGAAATACAGGGAATCCCATTTTATCTCCATCTCTTTTTGATAATTTTCCGTTTCCAACTGGTTTCAAAATCAAAGGTAAATGTGCAAATTCTGGTGCATCCCAACCAAAAGCTCTGTATAATAAAACGTGAAGTGGCATAGATGGCAGCCATTCTTCTCCACGAATAACATGTGAAGTTTCCATCAAATGATCATCAACAATATTAGCTAAATGGTATGTCGGCATTCCGTCACTTTTGAAAAGAACTTTATCGTCCAAAAGATTAGTTTCAAACTTAACATCACCACGAATAATATCTTTTAAATGTAAAGTTTCATCCACCGGAGTTTTAAAACGGATTACATAATGCTCTCCATTTGCAATTCTTTTAGCAACATCATCAGCAGAAATTACTAACGAAGTATCTAGTTTTTCACGATTCGTATGATTGTAAATAAATGTTTTTCCTTCCGCTTCTTGTTCTTTTCTCAAAGCATCAAGAGATTCTGGAGTATCAAAAGCATAATATGCCCAACCAGAATTGATCAATTGATCTGCATATTGTTGGTAAAGATCTTTACGTTCGCTTTGTCTGTACGGACCAAATTTTTCGTTTTTTCCAACAGTTTCTTCAGGAGCAATTCCTAACCATTCTAAAGCTTCCATGATGTAAGCCTCTGCACCAGGAACAAAACGAGTCTGATCTGTATCTTCAATTCTCAGATAAAAAACACCGTTATGTTTCTTCGCAAATAAATAATTAAATAGGGCAGTACGAACTCCGCCAATATGTAATGGTCCAGTCGGACTTGGTGCAAAACGCACACGAACTTGCTTTGACATTTTGTTTAAATTTTGATGCAAAGATACGACTTTCAATAAATCTCAATTTTTTAAAATTCCAAATTCCAAACTACGTGAATCATTGGAATTTGGAATTTATTTTTTGGAATTTGAATCTTTATAATTACTACTTTTATAGGTTATAATTAAAACAGATTAATTTTGAAAACAACGTCTGCGATATATCAAAAGTTAGAAGCTTTCATTAAGAAATATTACACCAATGAATTGATAAAAGGAATATTACTTTTTACCGGTTTTGGGTTGTTATATTTTTTGTTTACGCTTTTTGTAGAGTACTTTCTTTGGTTAAAACCATTGGGAAGAACTTTCCTTTTTTGGATGTTTATTGCTGTTGAAGTTTTCCTTTTGGTCCGTTTAATTCTGTTTCCATTATTTAAATTATTCAAACTTCAAAAAGGAATTGATTATACGCAGGCTTCAAAAATTATCGGAAATCATTTTACAGAAGTAAGTGATAAGCTGACGAACTTTTTGCAATTGTCTTCAGAAAATAATGCTGAAAGTTCAGAATTGGTTTTGGCTTCAATTGAACAAAAGGCAAATTCTTTGCAACCAATTCCGTTTGGAAATGCAGTCAACTTCACAGCGAATAAAAAATATTTACCATTAGCTTTAGTTCCGATTTTGCTTTTTGCAGTGTTTTATATTTCTGGTAATAGTAATATAATTTCGCAAAGTTTGAATAGAGTAGTGCATTTCAATTCGGCATTTTTACCACCAGCTCCTTTCAAATTTGTTGTTCTAAATTCTAATTTGCAAGCAGAACAAAACAAAGATTTTGTGATCAAAATGGAATCTGTTGGAAATGTAGTTCCAGAAAATGTGATGATTCATATTGGGGACGAAAGTTATTTTATGGAATCTTCTCAACCTGGAAAGTTTGAATTTAAAGTAGAGAAACCAGCGGAAGATATTCGTTTTTCTTTCGAAGGAAATAAAGTAGTTTCTGAAGAATATGATTTAAAAGTAATAACTGTTCCATCAATCGCTAACTTCGAAATGGTTTTGAATTTTCCTTCTTATCTAAAGAAAAAATCAGAGACTATTCAAGGAACTGGAAATGCAATTGTACCAGAAGGAACAACTGTAACTTGGAAAATGAACACCAAATCTACGCAAGAAGTAGTGTGGAAAAGAGATAATGAAGTTTCGAAGTTCAATAAAGAAGAAAATGAGTTTAAATTGGCTAAAAATATTAGTCA
>NZ_CAMLIX010000371.1 GCF_946479975.1 uncultured Flavobacterium sp. | reverse complement strand
TTTTGAAGTTTTCCAGCGTTTACACGGACGCGACCGCTACAACGGAACTGGAATTGGTCTGGCAATTGTAAAAAAGATTGTAGACAATCATAACGGAGTAATTACTGCTTCGGGCGAACATAAAAAAGGAGCCACTTTTGATATTTATATTCCTGTGAACTAAAATTTCATTAATAAAATTCATAAAAAAAACGGAAACAACTGTAAAGTAGTTTCCGTTTTCAATTTCAAAATACATTGAAATTATCTCAAAACAATTTATCTTATCTAGTATAAACAGTAATAATACCAGTTGTTTTGTCTTTTAATTTTAATTCTTTGTTAGTAAGGTTCATGATATCACTTGTTGTAGTTACACCATTAATAGTAACTGTTAGATCATTGTGAGATCTTACATAAGTTCCTGTAGTTTCTACCAATGCACAGTTAGAACCGTTATAGTCTCCCATAACTGCTGCATTACTTAATTTTAGTTCTAAGTAATCTCTACTACATCCAGGTGCATTTTGAATTGCATCAATTAAGATCTCTTGTCCACTACTTGAAACTGTCCCTGTTTGGCTTAAGTTATATTTTCCTTGTAAAGGAATAATTGTTTCTCCTTCATTGTCATCGCTGCTGCATGATGCTGCGAATAATCCTAAGCTTAAGGCTGATACGTATAATAATCTTCTAAATTTCATGTTGATTTGTTTTTTGTGTTTGTACTAATTTTAATACTGCTAAATTAAATGTATAGTCCTACAAAAAATTTCATGATTTCAGATATTTATTACATAAATCGCATTTTAACTTTACTTTTTGACGTATTTATTAAAGATATAAGGCGTGATAGGCCTTAAAGCCTTATTATTCTCAGGATGACGGCCATGTCCATTAAAAAAATCGATGCCATTTGCGGTTTTTGCATACCATATAATAGCAGCGCCATTTTTATCAAAACAGGGTGTAGTATCACATACTTTTACCTTTTTCAGATTGATTAAACTTTTGTCTAAAAGTTCAACTTGATTGATCTTTACGAAACCTTGAGTTTCTTGATTACAGTCTACTATTTCATAATGATCGTTTGACCACTGCATACACTCTGTATCTGGCAAAGTCAAATAAATAATGAAACCCAATCCAATAAGAACAACTCCGATTGCGAAAAATCTAAATATAGTAGGTGGTGGTTTTGTGTCCGTATTCGTAAAATTCATTCTTGCCATTGAAGTATTTTTTTGTTCGTCTGTTGGAGTCGGTTCTGGTTCTTCAATTTCAATTTGCTCTGGTTCTTCAATATCAGAAGTTGTTTCTGAATCTGTAAAAGTTTCAATTACTTCTTTATCCTCTAAAGTGTCAGTTGCAACTTTATCCTTAGTAAAATTAGTATCTCTTAAATCTTTTATAAATTCTACATCTTCTGGATCAACTTGTTTTCTAAACTTATTAAAAGGTCTTAATTCAAAATCCACAAGTATAGCTGCAAGATCTACAACTTCAATTTTATCTGGATCTGTTTCTCCTTTAAGAAAAGTTTCAATCGGCCTAAATTGATTCGTGTTACTTTTAAATGTATTCTTTGTATTCAGATCAAAAGGAAATCCGAGCAGAGTATTAAAGACTACTTTATCATCTGTAGAAACAGGTTTCGTTTTAAATATTTCCCAACATAATTTATTAAGTTTTCCTCTTGTTGGAGCATTCAGATAAATATGATCATCACCATTTTTTACTTCTTCGTATTTCTTTTTAACGGCATTCTTATATAAATCTTCAATAGTATAGTTACTCATAAGCTTTAATTTTTTTGGATTTTTAAGGAACTTCAAGGAATAATAGGGATTCTATAAAACTACTTCGGAAATCCCGGAATTCCCTATCAATGCAGGCTCAGAACCGTCGTTACTTTGCCTCAACAAAATTAGTAATGTTTTGATCTGCAGGTCAAAAACAAATGTACAAAACTAGTTAAGTAACCAAGTGCGGAAAACCGTAAAACGGAGTTTATCCGGGAAGTATAAATAAAGTTTTATAGTTCTACGCACTTCACTTCCCACAAGCCGTGGCATTGCCAAACGATTCAGAAAAGTTCTGAACTGCTTTGCCGCATTTAATCTTTTAATCCTAAAAAAATGAAAACATTATATCTATTGGGAGCGTGCGCGCTATTGTCAACTACATTATTTTCTTGTACTGCTGAAGAATTTGAAACAGAAACTAAAAAAACGGAAATACAAAAAGAAATTCCGTCTACCGCAAAAGCAATTGACGGTCCAGAAGATGATCCTGTGGTTGTTCCACCGCCACCACCAAAAAAATAACAATTAAAGCAACAAGTCTGCAATTTATTATTAATTTCGGGGAAAGTAAGTTTTATGCTACGATCCCCGTTTTTATATTTTATAATCCTCTTATTGTTCTTTTCTTGTAAAGAAAAAACAGCAGTTCCAGTTTACAGCGAAACAGATAAAAAACAAGCTATTGATTTTCGAGATAAGGGCATAAAAGCATTACAGGAAAAGAAATTCCACAGTGCATTTTATATTTTTAACAAATCAAAAGTATTATTTGAAAAAACAACAGACAGTGCAAATGTTGTTTACAATCTTATTCAAATGGCCTCTATCCAACAGATAAATGGGGATTATTACGGAAGCAAAGAAACCCTTACAGAAGCATTGCCTTTTGTTACTAAAAAAGATGTTTACAGTGGTGCAATAAACAAT
>NZ_CAMLIX010000370.1 GCF_946479975.1 uncultured Flavobacterium sp. | reverse complement strand
TGGTGGCATATTAGTTGCCATACCTACTGCAATACCAGTTGCTCCGTTTACTAATAAAGTAGGAACTCTTGTTGGCATTACTTTAGGCTCATAAATTGTATCGTCAAAGTTTAATTGAAAATCAACTGTTTCTTTTTCGATATCTGCCATAATTTCCTCAGAAATCTTACGCATTCTAGCCTCTGTATAACGCATTGCTGCAGGACTGTCTCCATCGACAGAACCAAAGTTACCTTGACCATCAACTAATAAATATCGCATACTCCACTCTTGAGCCATACGAACCATCGCGTCATAAACAGAAGTATCTCCGTGCGGGTGGTACTTACCCAGAACCTCTCCCACGATTCTAGCAGATTTTTTATGAGCAGATCTTGAAGTTACACCTAAATCATACATTCCATAAAGAACTCTTCGATGCACTGGTTTCAAGCCATCTCTAACATCCGGAAGTGCTCTTGATACAATTACCGACATCGAATAATCGATGTAAGCTGATTTCATTTCATCTTCAATGTTAATAGGAATTAACTTTTCTCCTTCAGACATAAGTTGTTATATTAAATAATTATAATAGTTTCAAAGCGTGCCAAGATACGTTTTTTTAAAATTTTTTCAGCTATTTCCCTACACTTATTTGAATGATTTATTAACAACTTTATTTTGGCTTTTAGTTAATAAATTAAGCGTTTTTTAACGCTTTTATTGCCTTTTTTTTCGTCTATTAGCTGACAGGCATTCGCGAAGGGTACGGTTTTTGTTTTTAAACCAGTAATTCACTAAATTTACAATACCAATTATATATTATGGATGATAATTTTTCACCAAGAGTAAAAGATGTTATTACATACAGCAAAGAAGAGGCTCTACGTTTAGGCCACGACTTTATTGGTACAGAACATCTAATGCTAGGCATTTTAAGAGATGGTAACGGAAAAGCTATCCATATACTTAATAACCTAGCTGTCGATTTAGATCATTTACGCAGAAAAGTAGAAGTACTTAGCCCTGCTAATTTGAGCGTTGAAGTTAATGCAGAAAAGAAAAACCTTCATCTTACCCGACAGGCCGAAAGAGCCCTGAAGACCACTTTTCTAGAAGCAAAAGTATTTCAAAGCTCATCTATAAGCACGGCACACCTGCTGTTATGCATCTTGCGCAACGAAAACGATCCAACAACCAAGCTGCTAAATAAACTTAAAATAGATTATGACGTAGCTAAAGAACAGTATTTAAATATGACTCCAAACGAAGAAGAATTCTTAGAAAACTTGCCAAGAAACGAATCATACAATGACGATTCAGGACAAGATGACAGTCTAAAAGAAAGTAGTTTTAATAATCCCGCCAATAAGTCAAACAAAAAATCTAAAACTCCGGTTCTAGATAATTTTGGGAGAGATTTAACAGAAATGGCCGAAGAAGGGAAATTAGATCCAGTTGTGGGACGCGAAAAAGAAATTGAGCGTGTGTCACAAATTCTAAGCCGTAGAAAAAAGAACAATCCGCTTCTTATTGGAGAACCTGGGGTTGGTAAATCTGCAATTGCAGAAGGACTGGCTTTACGTATTATTCAAAAGAAAGTATCTCGTATTCTTTTCAACAAACGTGTTGTAACTCTTGATCTTGCAAGTTTAGTTGCGGGAACAAAATACAGAGGACAGTTTGAGGAAAGAATGAAAGCCGTAATGAATGAGCTTGAGAAAAACGACGATATTATTCTTTTTATTGATGAAATTCACACTATTGTAGGCGCTGGTGGAGCAACAGGATCTCTTGATGCATCCAACATGTTTAAACCTGCATTAGCGAGAGGCGAAATACAATGTATTGGCGCTACTACTCTTGACGAGTACAGACAATATATTGAGAAAGATGGTGCTTTAGAAAGACGTTTTCAAAAAGTAATTGTTGAACCAACTTCTGTTGAAGAAACAATCGCAATTTTGAACAACGTAAAAGACAAATACGAAGATCACCATAATGTAACCTATACACCAGAAGCTATTGAAGCCTGTGTTAAATTAACAAACAGATATATGTCTGAGCGTTTCTTACCAGACAAAGCTATCGATGCATTGGATGAAGCTGGATCACGTGTTCACATTACAAATATTGATGTTCCAAAACAAATTTTGGATTTAGAGCGTCAGTTAGAAGAAGTGCGTGAGCTTAAAAATATGGTTGTTAAAAAACAAAAATATGAAGAAGCTGCTAAACTTCGCGATGATGAAAAACGCATTGAAAAAGATCTAGCTACGGCACAAGAACAATGGGAAGAAGACTCTAAAAACAACAGAATTGAAGTTACAGAAGATAATGTAGCCGACGTTGTTTCGATGATGACTGGAATTCCTGTTAACAGAATTGCACAGACAGAAAGCAACAAATTGGCGAAATTACCTGAATTGATTCAGAATAAAGTAATTGGTCAAAACGAAGCAGTTCTTAAAATTGCACGTTCTATTCAACGTAACAGAGCCGGACTTAAAGATCCTAACAAACCAATTGGTTCGTTCATTTTCTTAGGTCAGACTGGAGTTGGTAAAACACAGTTGGCAAAAGTATTAGCCAAAGAATTATTTGATTCTGAAGATGCTTTAGTACGTATTGACATGAGTGAATACATGGAGAAATTCGCAATTTCTCGTTTAGTTGGAGCGCCTCCGGGATATGTCGGGTACGAAGAAGGTGGTCAATTGACAGAGAAAGTTCGCAGAAAACCATAT
>NZ_CAMLIX010000369.1 GCF_946479975.1 uncultured Flavobacterium sp. | reverse complement strand
AACCTTTTGAAGTCGATGAACTTGTTTTGCGTTTACAGAATATTCTGAAGAGAATTGAACAAAAAAGAACTTTAAACGGAAATAATATTATTGAAATTGGTTCTTATATTTTTGATAATGAACGCTTAACTCTTAACAATAAAAATCACGTTCAGCAGCTTACAGAAAAAGAAGCTTCTCTTATTGAATATTTGTATCTAAATCATAATCAGTTATTAAAGAGAGAACAAATTTTAATGTCGGTTTGGAAAAAAGATGATTATTTCTCAGGTCGAAGCATGGATGTTTTTATCAGCAGACTTAGAAAATATTTCAATTCAGATCCAAAAATCAAAATTGAAAGTGTTCGAAATATTGGACTAGAATTTAAAATAGAAAAACCTTGACTAATCAAGGTTTTTCTATTTTTTTTATTTGATAACCCAACCTAAAGTAAAGTTGCCAACTGGTACAAATTCAGTATCATATTTATCAAAATTTATACCTGGACCAACATTAAATTCTAAATTGAATCTTCCTTTGTAAGTTCGCTGAATGCCCCACAATGCTCCAATTGTAAATGATGCCACGTAATTTCCGTATTTGTCATTTGTTGAAAGAGATGGAAAGTTATAAATCGCATTTGCTGCAATATAATTTCCAGAATTAAAGGCTGTTCTTTTTCCTTTAGAGGCTCTTTTTTCTAAATTGTAATAATGACGAAACTGCTCATTAATAAGCGGAAAAAGATAAAAATTCCCTTCATCATAATAACTGTTATATCGATATCCAAAACCTAAACTTGCCTCTGAGTAAAGCGTGTTTTTTGCTGAAAATGCATGTTCATAAACAAAGCCCGGAGATAGCATATTTATTTTAAATTGGTTTTTTACAAATACTGGAGCATCATCTTGTGCTTGCGTTGTTGTAATTGCAGTAAGCAGTAAAATTAAGAAATAGTAGTTTTTTTTCATTGTTTATCAATTGGTTAGTTGAAACAAAAATAGCATTTAATCAACATCAAGTTGTTAAAGACAAATTTATTTTCTTACAAATTTAACCGTGAAATCATATAAAATACGTAAACAATTGTATAACAATATTTAAGCTTTCTAAATATAATTTTGACAAAGAACTTTTAAATCTAACAATCATGAACCTAAAAAGATTTTTCGGAGGCTTATTGACAATCCTCGGAATTGTAGGCCTTATTTATACAGCCGTTATTTTCGCTGGCACTTCTGGTGAAACAAGAGATGTAAAATCACTTATCATTTACGGAATACTTGGAATTGTATTTTTCATGTCGGGCATTAGCTTGGTACGAGCTACAAAAGACGAAGCATAATTTTTGCAAGGGGCAAAGTTGCAAAGCGACATAGGTTTGAATACTTTGTTGCATAGCTTGCGCATTTTTAACGCAGAGAACGCTAAGTTTTTTTTATTGGAGTTAATAGCAAGTCTAAATTTTAAGTTCGCAAAGCTGTATGTTATAATAGATTATCCATAAAGATGTTATAATAGATTATCCATAAAGCTTTGCGAACTTAATCGATAGATTTATTTCAATCTTAAAATAACAAACTTTGCGTTCTCTGCGTAAATCTTTGCGTTCTTTGCGGTAAAAAAATCATCGCAAACTTTTCGCGTCTTAAAAGAAAAAACTTTGCGTTTCTTTGCGTAACTCTTTGCGATCTTTGCGTTACAAAAAAAATCATCGCAAACTTTTCAAATCTTAACAGAAAGATCTTTGCGGTTAAAAAACTCACTACAAAAAAAATCATTCTTCCGAAACAGGATTCAAATCCAATTCTGTAAAATCTCTTTCAGTTTTCGAAATTATGATTGTTGCAACGGTATTTCCTATCAAGTTCGTAATCGCTCTGGCTTCGCTCATAAACTTATCCACTCCAAGCAAAAAAGCCAAACCTTCGACCGGAATTTTATGCAATGCTGTCAAAGTTGAAGCTAACACAATAAAACCGCTTCCAGTCACTCCCGCTGCACCTTTAGAAGTGATCATCAAAATTCCGATAACAGATATAATTTCGAAGAAACTCAAATGCACATCATATAACTGTGCAATAAAAAGTACCGACATCGAAAGATAAATTGAAGTTCCGTCCAAATTAAAAGAATAACCCGTCGGGATCACCAATCCCACAACCGATTTACTACAGCCCATTCTTTCGAGTTTGACCATAATACTTGGCAGTGCAGCTTCAGAAGATGAAGTTCCTAAAACCAATAAAAGTTCTTCTTTAATATATTTTAAAATAGAAAAAATACTGATTTTATAATACCTCAAAATACTTCCTAAAATCAAAAACACAAAAAGCGCCATAGTCAAATAAACACAAAGCATTAATTTTCCTAGCGGAATTAAAGTCGCCAAACCAAATTTACCAATTGTATAAGCCATTCCTCCAAAAGCACCAATTGGAGCCAGGTACATAACATATTTTAAACCTGTAAAAACCACTTTAGAAAATCGCTCTAAAATCAAGATCGTCTGTTCTCTTCTAGAATAGAAATTTAATGCAATCCCGCATACAATCGCTGCCAATAAAACCTGTAAGGTAAAATTAGAAAGAAAAAAATCCAGCCACGAAAAATGTCCTGAAGCTCCTTTAGTATATTGGCTCGCATCACCAAAAGTCAGACTCGATTTATCAATTTTTCCTGGTTTAAACAAATAAGCCACAGCAACTCCAATAGCCAATGCAACAGTCGAAACCACTTCAAAATAAGCCAGTGCTTTAACACCAATTCTGCCCACCTTTTTTAGATTTCCCATTCCAGAAATTCCCAAAACGATGGTCAAGAAAATAATT
>NZ_CAMLIX010000368.1 GCF_946479975.1 uncultured Flavobacterium sp. | reverse complement strand
ATTGATTATTTTATACTTGCGTAGCTGTTTTTAAAAAGACGTCCTTGTCCTATTGCAATCAAAGTATTAAACGGATCCTTATAATCATCAGCCATTATAGATGCCATTTGTAAATTTTTAATTCCCTTTATTTTATTGTTTTGAACATCAAGTTCACCAGACATAATAATAAGATTTTGATACTTCGAAATAAATGTGCCATAATTTATATTTCCATCGCTTCGAAGGAAAATAGAAAAATTATTGCCTTCACCAGATATAAATGAACCTGTTCCCTGCCAAGTCTCATTCTTTCCTGTGATTGCGTAAACTAAAATGTTTTTAAAATCCACGCTCAATTTTGCCATATTCTGATTAGACAAAGTTAAAGTAGAGACTCCAAAATTAGTGCCTTTAGCGAGATCTGAAAAATTAGAATTGGCACAAAAGAAAGGATCAATAGTATAAACGCCCTCTACTATCGGTGGTTTATTTCCTCTATGAATAGTAATACCTAATTCATCAATAGATTTTTTCATTGTTGCATCTACATATGAATCATAAAGTTGTTGTTCATTAACAACGACACTTTTATCTTCATTATCATTATTGTCAGAAGAACAAGCAGTTAACGTGAAAATTATACTTATAACCAATAATCTGATTGTGGTTAATTTCATAGTTTTAAAATTTGATAAATTACTAATAAATATTTTCTAGAATCGGTATATGATTTTAGAAACAGCTTTTACTTAAACTATAAAAAAGTAAGAATATTTTGCAGTAAAATGTTAAAATAAATTTAAAGTTTAAGTAGATGGAATTTTTAAACTTTGAAATATTAAAAAAATAATAAACTTACCTTAAATCTTCTCTTAGTGTATTTTAAACTTTTGTCTTCCGCCTTTAAAAACGTAAATTTGTAATTATTAATATTTGATTTTAATATGACAAACCTTAAAAATATAAAAGTTATAGTAAGTGACCTTGATGGAACTTTGCTCAACCCACAACACAGAATTTCAGATTATACTAAATCCATTTTTCAAGAACTTCACAATCAAGGTTATCTTATTGTTGTAGCTACAGGTCGTCACCATTTAGACGCGATGGCTATAATTGATAAATTGGAGATTCCAATTTACTTAGTAAGTTCAAACGGAGCGAGAGTCCATTCTCCAAATAAAGAGGAACTTTTTGCTTTTAATTTAGATAGTGATGTAGTTAAAGCGGCTTTAAATGTAGAAATAGATCCAGAAATTACGGTTGTTTTGTTTAAAGAAAATATTTGGCAGACCAATAAATGGAATGAGAAATTAAATTCTTTTCAAGAGGAATTAAAGTATCTTCCAGAATTGGTAGATTATAAAACACTTGAAGACTTTTCGTCGATTAAAATTTTCTTCTCTTGTCCAGATCATGAGAAATTAGTAAAACTGAAAGATGCTATTCTAGCGAATTCTTCAGAACATTTGCACCATGCATTCAGCTTGCCGACTTGTTTGGAGTTTATGGATAAGTCCATTGATAAAGCAGTTTCTATCGAAAGAGTTTTAGAAAAAGAAGGTTTTACATTGCAAGAAGCGGTTTCTTTTGGAGATGGTTATAATGATGTTCAAATGCTTTCGGCTTCAGGAAAAGGTTTAATTATGGGCAATGCGCCAGCTTCACTAAAAGAAGAACTTTCAGATTTAGAAGTTATTAAAACAAACGCAGAAGACGGAGTTGCTAAATATATTGCTTCTAAAATTTTAGATAAAGAATTAGTTTAAATTTTTTTAGCCACAAATTACACGAATTTTCACGAATTTTTTTCTTTAAAATAGTGATAATTTTTAACCACAAATTACACAAATTTCCGCAAATTTTTACTTTGAAATAGGAGCAAATAATATTGTTGGCATATAATATTGGTTACTTTCTAAACAAATAATTTGTGAAAATTTGTGTAATTTGTGGTAAAATGAACTGTAGATTATTTTTTGCTTCATTGAAAGATTAATTTAATTGAAATCTGCCAGTTGAAGTTTTTTTTAACCACAAATTACACAAATTTCCGCAAATTTTTACTTTGAACTAGTAACAAATATTGTTGCCATGTAATATTGGCTATTTTCTAAACAAATAATTTGTGAAAATTTGTGTAATTTGTGGTAAAATGAACTGCAGATATTTTTGCTTCATGAAAATTTCTGTAAATTTTGTAAAATAGAATTAGTGAAAATTTGTGTAATTCGTGGTAAAAAAACAAATCTCAGAATCTCTTCCGTTTCATATTGTAACTCTGTGAAATAATTTTAAATTTGCATTCATAAAAAACAACACAACAAATGAGCAATACGATCACAACTACAAATTTTAATTTCCCGAATCAGAAATCAGTTTACCGCGGAAAAGTTAGAGAAGTTTATAATATCAACGACGAACTTTTAGTAATGGTAGCAACCGATAGACTTTCGGCGTTTGATGTGGTTTTGCCAAAAGGGATTCCGTACAAAGGACAAATCCTAAATCAGATTGCAACAAAATTTATGGAATTAACGCAAGATATCGTTCCAAACTGGTTGATTGCAACTCCTGATCCAAACGTTGCTGTTGGGCATTTATGTGAGCCTTTTAAAGTAGAAATGGTAATTCGTGGTTATTTGTCTGGACACGCAGCGCGTGAATATGCGGCGGGAAGAAAACAAATCTGTGGTGTTGCAATGGCAGAAGGTTTAAAAGAAAATGATAAATTTCCAGAACCAATTATTACACCAACTACAAAAGCAGATAATGGTTCTCATGACGAAGATATTTCTCGTGAAGATATTTTAGCGAAAGGAATTGTTTCTGAAGAAG
>NZ_CAMLIX010000367.1 GCF_946479975.1 uncultured Flavobacterium sp. | reverse complement strand
ATTAACCAATATAATTTTGAAGTCTTTCGGAATATAGGAATTCCAAAGTGCATTACTGTCGTACAAAAAGCTGATATCTCCGGTTATAAAAACAGTTTGTTTTGCATTTCCTACTGAAGCACCAACGGCTGTAGAAGTGCTTCCATCTATACCACTTGTACCTCGATTGCAGAAAACTTCTATTGTTTCATCAATATCGATTAGTTGGGCGTAACGAATTGCAGAACTGTTACTTATTTGCAGTAAGCTATTTTTTGGAAGCGTATCAATAACTTTTTCAAAAACTTTAAAGTCTGAAAACGAAATTTTACTTAAATATTCTGCACGTTTTTCTAATCTTGTTTTATAAACTGTGTCTATATTTTTAAAATAATTACTTTTTACAAAAGTCGTTTTTGAAAGCAAATCTGTGAAGAAATTATTTGGCTCCATTTCAAAATGTTTTGTCAATGCGCCAAACGTATCATAAGCTCGTAAAGTGTCAATATGCCAATGCTGTTTTGGTTTGTATTTTCGCAAAAATCCTTTTATTCTTTTTGAAACTACCATTCCGCCAAAAGTCACTAAAACTTCTGGATTAAATTCTTTAAAATCAGAATCATCAAATGGCGTAATTAAAGTATCAATTGAATTGATAAATGTAGAATGATGCAGATTTGAAGTCGTTTCGGTCAATACTACAACCGAAGGATCGGAAGCCAGATTTTCAATCACTTCTTGACTAATTACATCTGATTCATTTACGCCAACTAAAATTAATTTTCGTTTAGCATTGTTCCAAACAGAAACAATTTCTTCACTATTTTCTATAGTTAACGGAGAATTTTCCAACTCGGGATTTGTAATTTTTGGCTGTACAGAAAGTTCTTCAGTAGTTTCATATAATGGTTCTTCAAAAGGCGCGTTGATATGAACTGGTCCTTTTTTTTGAATAGCCGTTTCAATTGCCAAATTGATTTTCAAATCGTTTTCTTCTGAAGCTTCTTCGGTCAAATTTGCATTAAAAACAGAATGGTTCAAAAAAACATTTTGCTGGCGAATGGTTTGTCCGTCGCCAATATCAATTTTGCTCTGCGGACGATCGGCAGAAATTACAATCAGCGGAATCTGGCTGTAAAATGCTTCAGCTAAAGCGGGATAATAATTTAATAAAGCAGATCCCGAAGTACAAACAATTGCAGTTGGCTTTTTGGTTTGCTGTGCAATTCCTAAAGCAAAAAAAGCAGCACAACGTTCGTCTGCAATACTGTAACATTTAAAGTTTGGATTTTGGGCAAATCCTATCGTTAACGGCGCATTTCTAGATCCTGGAGAAATAATAATGTTATGAATGCCTTTGGCTGATAAAATTTCTATAATGCTTTGTGCAAGCGCTATTTCGGGGTAAATCATTACGGTCGTGTATTACTATTTTAAAGAAAATCTTCTAGTTTCGATTTTCTTTCATCTTGCTTACAAAGTTACAAACTTCGCAGTTGATTTATATTATAATTAGGAATATATTAAGGCTCTTTCTCAAAAAAGGAAATATATTTGTAAAATCGAATTATTAATGAAAGTCTGACTTGATATGCGTTTTTTATTTATACTCTTTTTAACGGTTACTTTTCAAAGTGTAATTTCTCAAAATAAATTTGTTCCAATTGATATTCCGTACAAAACGGCTCTTGAAAATGCTAAAAAAGAAGGAAAACCACTTTTTGTAATGCTTTACGCAGATTGGTGTCCGCATTGTAATTTGATGAAAAGTGAAGTTCTAAGCGATCCAGCGGTTATCGATTTTTTGAATAAGAATTTTGTCTGCACTTATAAAGACATCGAAAAAGGAGAAGGGATTGCTTTAAAGAATAAATTCAATACAAAATCACTTCCTACTTTTTTATTTATTGATGCCAACGAAAATTTAATTTACGCTTTAAAAGGAGAATGGAAAAAAGCCGATTTTCAAAATGAACTTCGTTATGCATTGAATCCGAAAATGCAGCTGCCTTATTTAGAGAAAGAATTTATAGCAGATCCAAGTAATTCTGATAAATATTTCACTTATTTGAATACGCTTAAAAAAGGAAAAGAAAGAACAGAATTATCTCCAGCAACACATACTTATCTTAACACACAGTCAGACAGTCAGATGGTTAGTGAATTGAACTGGCGCGTTATCGCAAATGGTGTTACAGATATTAAATCGAGAGAATTTCAATATGTCTTGCAGCATCAAAAAGAGTTTGCAGCTGTTGCTTCTCAGAGCCGAATTGATCGTAAAATTGAAAGTATTGTCAATGAATTACTGCGTCCTTTAGTTGATAATTTAGATACGCTGAATTATAATAAACAAAGAGAAGTTGCAAAATCGATTAGATTACAGAAAACAGATTCGCTGGTTTTTAAATATGATTTAACTTTGGCTGAAAGAACCGAAAAATGGGATTTTTATAGAAAAGTTACTTCAGAAGACACTCAAAAATTAGTTTGGAACGATGCCAGTTTCTTAAAAGAAATTGGAAATACTTATTTTAAACATATTGACGATACCGAAAGTCTTAAAAAAGCAATTTTCTGGGTAAATCATTCCTTAGAATTAAATAATTCTTACGATGGAAACTTACTTGAAGCCAAACTTTACAATAAAATAAAAGATAAAAAGAAAGCTTTAGAATACGCTAAAAAGGCCAAATCCATTGCAGAAGAAATGGGCTGGGATGCTAAAGAAACAGATCTTCTATTAAATGAATTAAATAAAAAATAACCGCAATAATTACCAATGAGCATCATTTTAAGAAATGCAACCGAAGATGATTTACAAAAGATTTTAGAGATTGTAAATCATTCTATTTTACATAC
>NZ_CAMLIX010000366.1 GCF_946479975.1 uncultured Flavobacterium sp. | reverse complement strand
AGTAGGAACAAGATTTTGGAAATACGGCGGCGGTTTTATTTACAATCTAGAAGCGGCATATCAATTTGGAACTTTTGGAACAGGAAAAATAAATGCTTGGACAGGATCAATTGATATTGGCTACTCCTTTGAAAACACAAAATTCAAACCAACCATAAATCTTCGAAATGATTATATCTCAGGAGATAAAAAACAAGGCGACGGAAATTTGCAAACGTTTAATCCGCTGTATCCAAAAGGAGGTTATTTTGGCTTCAGTCCGCAAGTTGGGCCAGTAAACCTAATCGATATTCATCCTTATGCAACCATGGATTTACTTTCAAATTTAAAAATGCAGGTCGATGTGGTTTTTAATTGGAGATATTCCTTGCAGGACGGAGTTTACAGACCAAGCGGTTCATTGAATCTCAGTGGCAGTTCTTCGGAGGAACGATACATCGGAACAGCGTACTTAGCCAACTTTACCTATAGCGTAAACAAATTTATTTCGGTTGTCAGCGGCATACAATATTTCAAAACCGGTGCTTTTATCAACGATATTATTCCGAACTCAAAAGACGGTGTTTTCTTTAACGCTCGACTTGCATTCAAATTTTAATTTTTTAACGTATAATTTTTTTTAAACACATAGAAACATAGCTTGCTGGAATGAGTAGAGGCGTTTCACTTGCATTAATGCACATAGTAAAATTTACGATTACCAACTTTGACAAAGTTCTCACAAAGAATTTCACATAACGCTATGTGTTAGAAACTAGTTTCTTTCCATATTCTTTAAAAAGACAAAGAAAATGTCTCTATGTGTTTAAAATCCCACCACTAAACTTTCAACAATGAAAACAAAAACCTTAAAACACAGCTTTATTTCATATCTAACTCTTTTAATTCTAACAATTTCCTTTAATGGATTTGCACAAACCGCTGCAATTGGCTCGACAACCACATGGGGAAAAGTCGACGGAGTTGCCATAAACGGATTGGTTCAAGGACCTTCTGCAGCAGAAGCAGATTTACAAGTTGCCTGCGTTTTTGAATACACAGAAGGAGATATTTTTAATCCTCCTGCCCTGCCTGCAAACCTAAACGGAATGGTGCATTTGGATGATGCCTTAAAAGGGATTATTACCGAATTACGCAAAAGCGGAAAATTTACAGGGCATTCTCTTGAAACCTTATTGATTACACCTCCAAAAGGAACTTTGGCAGCTAAACAATTATTATTAATCGGATTGGGTGACCGTACCAAATTTACGCCCGATTTAATGATCAGCGTAGGAAGTACTGCCATGCGTGAAGCTTTACGTTTAGGGGTTTCTAACTATTCATTTGCAAGCGATATTAAAGATGCCGGAATCGACTCTCCAACGGCTTTGGTTGCTACAAATGTAGTTTTAGGAACGTTTGAAGCTTACAGAACACAATCGTATTTAAAAGACAAAAAATTAGCAGATTACAAACCTTTAACAAAAGTGATTCTGCTTGCTGGACCCTCTTTTTATACCGTTGCTGGCGAAGGAATTAAAGAAGCCATTTCAAAATTAAACGCTAAATAATTCAATTATGAAAGCAGATTTAATTTTATTCAACGGAAAAATTCATAGTTTCAATGCAGAAACGCCAAATGTTACTGCAGTTGCTATTAAAGACGGAAAATTTATTGCGGTTGGAAATGACAGCGATATAATGACTTTTGCTTCGGAGGAAACCAAAATAATTGACCTTCAAAATAAAAGAGTGGTTCCGGGAATCAACGATTCTCATATTCATCTTATTCGAGGTGGTTTAAATTATAATTTAGAACTGCGCTGGGATGGCGTTCCGTCGCTGGCAGATGCGCTTCGAATGCTGAAAGAGCAGGTTGATCGTACTCCAAACCCGCAATGGGTTCGCGTTGTGGGCGGCTGGACAGAATTTCAATTTGCTGAACGCAGAATGCCGACTTTAGAAGAAATTAATGCGATTGCACCAGAAACTCCCGTTTTTATTCTGCATTTGTACGATCGGGCAATCATGAACAGAGCGGCATTAAAAGCCGTTGGTTACAATAAAAATACGCCTGCGCCTCCCGGAGGACATATCGAACGTGATGCTAATGGCGAACCAACAGGACTTATTATTGCGACGCCAAATGCCATGATTTTGTATTCGACTTTAGCAAAAGGGCCAACGCTTTCTTACGAGCATCAACTCAATTCGACGCGTCATTTTATGAAAGAACTGAACCGTTTTGGAATCACAAGTGTGATTGATGCCGGAGGAGGATTTCAGAATTTTCCGGACGATTATAAAGTCGTGAATGAACTGAACGAAAAGAAACAATTGACGGTAAGAATTGCTTACAATCTTTTTACTCAAAAACCAAAACACGAATTTGAAGATTTCTCGGATTGGATTGATACCGTAAAATTATATCAGGGTGATGATATGTACCGTCATAACGGTGCTGGTGAAATGCTGGTGTTCTCTGCTGCAGATTTTGAAGATTTCCTGCAGCCAAGACCTGATCTTCCAGAAAACATGGAAGCAGAATTAGAAAAAGTTGTTCGTCTTTTAGTAGAAAACCGCTGGCCTTTCCGACTTCATGCTACTTACAACGAAAGCATTACCAGATTTTTGAATGTGTTTGAAAAAATAAATCAGGAAATTCCGTTTAACGGGCTTCCGTGGATTTTTGATCACGCAGAAACTATTGACGAACGAAATATTGAACGTGTAAAAGCTTTAGGAGGCGGAATCGCAGTTCAAAGCAGAATGGCATATCAAGGGGAATATTTCACAGATCGTTACGGAGCAAAAGCGGCCGAAAATACACCGCCAATCAAAAAAATGATTGAAATGGAAGTT
>NZ_CAMLIX010000365.1 GCF_946479975.1 uncultured Flavobacterium sp. | reverse complement strand
TAATGGTTTCTTTGACCTCATCACTTGGAAGTACTAAAAACTCAACATTTTCAGCAGCAAATTCTCTTTCCCATTCTTTTCGTGTTTCTTCTGTAACATCAGAATTTGAGGTTTTAACGTAAAGACTTTTTACTTTGGCATCGGCTTTTTTCGCAATTTTCAAGATCTTTCTTAATTCATTTTTATCTTTTTCGCGATAGCGTGTTGTAAAGCCAATTGTTTTTATCTTTTTGTATTTGGCATCAACAGGAACGCATAAAACAGGAACCTCAACTCCAGAAATTACAGATTCTGTGTTAGAACCGGTAAAGAATTTTGTCCAGTCAGAAGCGCCGGTTGTACCCATAATTACAAAATCGATTTGGTCTTCTTCAACGGCATTTTTAAGATTATAGATCAAATCACCATCCATTAAACGGTGTTTAATCACAATGTCATCTAATTGTCGTTCGGCAGCAATAGTTCGTAGTTTCGGAATTTCATCTTTGAACATTTCAAATTTTGCCAATTCGATTGAACTGTATATAGAAGCATAATTTTCTGGAAAAAATTGACTGTCATAAACTGGTATTTCAAAAGTATGAAGCAAGATCAATTCGGCTTTTACAACTTTGGCAAATTCTAAAGCGTGAACAAATGCATTTGTAGCAGCATCAGAGAAATCGGTAGGGAAAAGTATCTTTTTCATTTTAGTATGGATTAAGGTTTGTCTCTCAAATTTACTCATTCTATAAATAAAACGACCTGATAATTATCAGTAATTTAACACTTAATGTTTCGTTAATCTATATTGAGATTCAGATTAAATACTCAATTTCAATTCAAGAATGCATTAATAAAATTTAGCCTTTTTTTGTACCTTTGCAGCATGATAAATCAAGATTCTATAGTTGCTTTGGCCACACCTTCTGGAGCTGGAGCTATTGCCATCATTCGAATTTCTGGAGCCGATGCCATTACAATTGGTAATTCGGTTTTTAAATCAATTAGAAATAAAGATTTAACGAAGCAGAAAACGCATACTTTGCATCTGGGACATATTATAGACGAAAATAAAACGCTTGATGAAGTTTTGGTTTCTGTATTTAAAGGTCCGAATTCGTATACTGGAGAAGATACAATTGAAATTTCTTGTCACGGATCAACTTATATTCAACAGCAGATTATTCAGTTATTATTACGAAAAGGATGCAGAATGGCCGATGCGGGTGAATTTACACTACGCGCATTCTTAAACGGAAAATTAGATTTATCTCAGGCAGAAGCTGTTGCCGATTTGATTTCGTCTGATAATGAAGCTTCTCACCAAATTGCCATGCAGCAAATGCGCGGTGGCTTTAGTAACGAAATTGCAAAACTTCGTGAAGAGCTTTTGAATTTTGCTTCTTTGATTGAATTAGAATTAGATTTTGCCGAGGAAGATGTAGAATTTGCCGATAGAACTCAATTTCATGAATTATTGAACAGAATTGAATTTGTTTTAAAACGTCTTATCGATTCGTTTGCGGTTGGAAATGTTATTAAAAACGGAATTCCTGTTGCTATTGTTGGTGAACCAAACGTAGGGAAATCGACTTTGTTAAACGCTTTATTAAACGAAGAGAGAGCGATTGTTTCTGATATTGCTGGAACAACCCGTGATACGATTGAAGACGAACTAGTTATTGGCGGTATCGGATTTAGATTTATAGACACCGCAGGAATTCGCGATACGAAAGATGTTGTAGAAAGCATCGGAATCAAAAAAACTTTCGAGAAAATTGAGCAGGCGCAAGTCGTAGTTTATTTGTTTGACGGATTAAAATTTCAAGCTTCGAGTTCTGAGTTTGTAAATGAAATTGAACAGATTAAAAATAAATATCCGTTAAAACCACTTCTTATCGTTGTTAATAAAAAAGACATTTTATCTGTCGATGAAGTTGCACTTATTACTACTAAACTAGAAAACCTCAACGCAAAATTATTATTAATTTCTGCGAAAGAAAAAGTGGGAGTTGAGGATTTGAAAAATGAATTATTGTCTTTTGTCAACACTGGAGCGCTTCGAAACAATGAAACAATCGTAACAAATACAAGACATTACGATTCATTGCTAAAAGCTTTAGACGAAATTCAAAAAGTAAAATTTGGATTAGAAACTAATTTATCAAGCGATCTTATGGCGCTAGATATTCGCGAAGCTTTATACCAATTCGGGTTAATCACAGGTCAGGTTTCTAATGATGAATTGTTAGGGAATATATTTGCTAATTTTTGCATCGGGAAATAAAACGTCATAAAATAAATTTTAGAAAAGAGTTAAGATACTAGTATTTTGGCTCTTTTTTTTGTTTACATATAATAATTGGGCATTATAATGAAATTGGGAATCAGAATTGTTCAAAGAAATCATTCATTTTATGGATATATCTTTTCCAGAATGGAAAACCAATCGTGGTTTAGGTTTTACATCTTTAAAGTTTGTAATTCATTGTATTGAATTTCTAACTCTTTTAAATCTGGAAAAAAATGATGAAGTTCTTAATTTAAAATCCTTGAGAACACTTTACCTCAGTTTAGCAGAAGACTACGAACGTTTTAGAATTGAATATCAATCTATATTTTTAGCTTATGCATTGCAGAAATTTGCCTATGAATTTGAAGATGTAATTGAAGATGAATACTTGACTGATTTTAGGTATAATTGTTTGTATGAAACTTTTGTAAAGGTTGAACTTGAAAAAGTGATTTACGAGTTTAAATAATCATTGAAGAATTTTTTATTTAATAAATGATTCTTGGAAACTATAAAGATAATTAAAGAAATTATTGGAAAGATATTTCTTTATAATTTACGGTTTTCCTCAATATTAT
>NZ_CAMLIX010000364.1 GCF_946479975.1 uncultured Flavobacterium sp. | reverse complement strand
ATGTAAAAGCGTAAACTCCAAGAATTAAAGCACCAATTCCAGCAATATAAAACTGATATTCAGTTGCTTTACTGCCGCTCAAATTGGTAATCCACATGGCAACAATAAAACCAATTGTTCCCCAAACGCGAATAGGCGGAAAATCTTTTACTATATTTTTATTATTTAATTTAAGTGAAGTGTAAGATATCGAATTGCTTAAAGCAATAGTTGGCATATAACAGCACATTGCCAAAAGCATTACAATAATAAAAGTGTCAGGAGTTGTCACTTGTGCTATTGCAAATAAAACTACGGCATATAAAATATGAAGAACTCCATAAAGCTTTTCAGCATTTATCCATCTATCAGCCATAATTCCTGTAAGTGTTGGCATAAATAGAGAGGCAATTCCCATGGTTCCAAAAACCAATCCAAATTGAGTTCCTTCCCAGTTTTTTGTGCCAAACCAATAATTTCCAATTGTTATAAGCCAGGCTCCCCAAACAAAAAATTGAAGAAAGCTCATTATAATCAATCTGTTTTTAATTCCCATAAGATGAAATTGTCTTTTTAGTAAAAATGAAGTGGTAAAACTACTATTTAAAATGAAATCTACAAAGAATTACTCTGTTTTAACAACATCATTTACCAACTCTATAACCGCTGCAAATTGCTCCTCTTTATTTAAGTAAGAATTATCTATTTCTATAGCATCATCTGCAATAACTAAAGGAGAATCTTCTCTGGTTGTATCTAGATTATCTCTTTCGACAACATTTTTAAGAACATCCTCATAAGTTACATTATCTCCTTTTTGCTGTAATTCATCAAAACGTCTTTGTGCGCGGGTTTCGGCACTTGCAGTCATGAATATTTTAAGCTCGGCATTAGGGAAAACTACAGTTCCAATATCTCTTCCGTCCATTACAATTGCTTTATTTGTTCCCATTTCTTGTTGCTGTTCTACTAATTTAGAACGAACTTCAGAAACTGCAGCAACTTTGCTTACAAAACTAGAAACTTCAAGAGTTCTAATTTGTTTCTCCACATTTTCGCCGTTTAAAAACATTTCTGCAAAACCTAGATCAGCATTAAATCTAAATTCCAATTGAATAGTAGGCAATGCATCAACCAAAGCATCTTTATCAAAAAAATCAGTTCTAATAAAATTATTTTGCATTGCAAAGTAAGCAACTGCACGATACATTGCTCCAGTATCTACATAAACATAATGAAGCTCTTTTGCTAATTGTTTTGCCAAGGTACTTTTACCCGTTGACGAAAATCCATCGATTGCAATTGTAATTTTTTTCAATTTCTAATTTTTAAATTTTTATTCTTTTTTAAATAGTTACCATCTAATAATAGATACTCATCAAAATGTGCGAGTCAGAACTATCAATAATTTTAGCGATTCTTTCGAAGTATTTTTTATTTACCATCGGACAACCATAACTATTGCAAATGTAACCATCTTTCTCTTTATATGGAACATCATAATAGTAATGAAAAACAATATCTCTTTTAAAGGCATTGTTATTCGTTACGTCTAAACCGTATAATTTATAAGCTTTACCAAACTTGCCTTGATAGTGATTTCCTATATAATAATTACCTAATGAAGTACTTAATGAATTGGGAATATTGCTAAATTTAAGTTTTCCTTTTGTTCCAGTTTCAGAACCGGAACCATGAGCAACCAATCCTTGGTCCACAATTTTATTTTCTTTTAAATCATAAACAAAAAACCTACTCTTTCCAGAACGGATTTTCATGTCAATTAAAAAAGCAATATTTTGATTGAATTTAGAATCGCTAGCTGCAACTTTCTTAACTTGATTAATTTGATATTCAAGTCGTTTATTAGTTTCAGAAGAAAGAATAATTTCTTTTTTATTAGATATAAAAATGTACGCGCCGATAATGACTGCAATTAAAAAAATAATAAAAAGCAATTTTTTCATTTTCTTCACTTCAAAAAAATAAAAACGATAATAGTTATTGAAGATTTAAAATTAGACCAAAAAGACTTGTATTAGCGGCCAATGTATATCTAGAATACGAATAATTGAATTTTAGTTTATTCAGCTTTAAACCAAAACCTAATGAAACTCCTGAAAAATTACGTTGTTCGTCAACTCTTAATTCTTCACCTCTTCTAAAATTATATCCTAAACGTATATTAAAGGCTCTTTTCGGGAAAAGTTCTACACCAAAAGCCACGTGTCGCAATGCGTTGTTTACAAACGAAACTTTCTCCTCACTTGTAGATCCGTCAATGTTGGTTTCTCCGCGAACGGGGTTTGAAAAAGAAATATTCCATTGTTGTAGATTTTCTAAAGTCAGATGCCAGCGAATGGGCACATGCTCTAATTCTTGCGAAATACCAGCAACGATTTCAAAAGGTAAATTTTCCTTTATTCCTGAATAAGTAGTAAACTGAGTTCCCATATTACGGAAAACTAACGCAAAATTTAAATCGTTTTTTTCGTCTAAATATAAAAGTCCTACATCTACTGCCCCACCAATAGAATTATACGTTTCTAAAGATGAAGTGATTAGCTTTGCATTTGCCCCAATATAGAAATTGGTAAAAGGAACGTTGTATGAATATCCTACTGTAAGCGCTCCTTCGTTACCTGTAAAATTAGACGTTGCCTGACCATTTTCGTCATAACCTTCAAAAGATCCGTAATTTACATAACTTACACCGGCATAAAAAGTCTGCAGATGCCTGTCGTAAGTATATGCATATGATGCGGTACCGTAAGAGGCTTCTCCGTAATAACTTCCGTAATTCATTGCCAAATGATTGTCCATATCTGCGTTTATAAGTGCGGGATTAGACATGGCTTGATTCACATCTTCATCATATATGGTAATGA
>NZ_CAMLIX010000363.1 GCF_946479975.1 uncultured Flavobacterium sp. | reverse complement strand
TATAATCTCTAGAAATTATTTCTTTTTATTCTGAGCTTTAGCAGCTTCTTGCTGTTCCATTACATCTTGAAGACGCTGTTGAAACTTACTTGGCTTTTTAGGCTCTTTTAATTTATTTTCTTGAATTTGAGCGTGAATTTTCTGGCTGTCAACAATATAATTTTTGATGACAAACATAATTCCGATTGTAATTAAGTTCGAAATAAAGTTATACAAACTTAATCCTGCACCATAACTATTGAAGAAAATTAACATCATTAATGGCGAAACATAAATCATGATTTTCATCATTTTTGCCATATCCGGCATTCCTTCTTGCTGAGGCGCTGCCATTTGCTGATCTCCTGAAGTCATTTTCATGTAGAAGAAAATTGCAATTGCTGCCAAAATAGGGAACAAACTAATATGATCTCCGTACATTGGAATTGTAAAAGGTAATTTTACAACCGAGTCAAAAGATGATAAATCGTCTGCCCAAAGGAAACTTTTTTGTCTTAACTCAAAAGCTGCAGGGAAAAACTGGAAAGATGCATACATAAAAGGCAACTGAATCAATGCTGGAATACATCCTGCCATTGGGTTTACACCTGCTTTGTTGTACAACTTCATTGTTTCCTGTTGTTTCTTCATTGGGTCTTTTTTGAATTTTTCTCCCAACTCTGCAATATCAGGTCTTAAAACTTTCATTTTAGCCTGAGACAAGAATGACTTATACGTAATTGGCGACATAGCCAATTTGATAATAATGGTAAAGATGATAATCGCAATTCCTAATGACAGTCCGATTGTTGAACTTAAGAATCCGAATAATGGAATGAAGATCAATTTGTTAATCCATCCAAAAATTCCCCATCCTAAAGGAATAATCTTTTCAAAGTTTTTATCGTAACCTTTTAATGTCTTGTAATCTGCAGGACCCATATACAAATTCATTTTGTAATCGATCTCTCCATTTGAAAATGCCAAAGGCAAATTAGCTCTAAACTGTTTTGTAAAAACAGTATCGATTTTTTCATCTTTAACTAAATCATCAGACTGCAGTTTTGAAGTTTCAAAAGGTTTTTCTGAAGATAAAATAGTTGTAAAGAAATGCTGTTTGAATGCAACATAACTAACTTTAACAGGAGCTTCTTCTTTTCCTTGTCCGTGTGAACTTACGTTATTGTATTTTGATTCCTCGTATTTGTAATCGATTTGCGCGTAACGATTTTCGTAAGAAATACTTTTTTCGTTTCTGTATGTTTTTAAATCCCATTCTAAATTTAATGGTTTAGCTGAATTTAAAACTTTATTTAAACCTTGAGAACGAATATCAAAACCAACTAAATAATCATTTGGTTTAAGGATATATTTATATTCTAAAAACTCATTTGCACCTGCTTTCAAACGCATAGATAAAACTTGGTCTGCACCAATTTTTTCTAATGTTGGTTCAAAATACAAATCTTTAGAATTTAATGTTCTGTTATCTGTAGTAAGAAGTTGTAAATTTAAGTTTGAGTTATTGTTTTTAATTAACTCAACTAATTGACCAGAACCTTTTTTAAATTTTTCGAATTCTTTTAAAGTCGCTTCAACAATATAACCACCTTTGTTAGCGATTTTAAGTTTAAGCTTTTCGTTTTCGATTGTAGTAAAAGTTTCTTTTGCAGAAGGAAGCGTTGCAGAATAAGCAAATCCTCCTAAAGTTTTTTGCAATTGAGCCAATTGTAACGTATCTCCAGGAGTTGCAGTAACAACTGGTAATGATGCAGTTTTAGTCTTATCGGCTTTTGCCTGCGCTTCTTGCTTAGCAACTAATTCTTTCTTGGCTTTTTCAGCTGCAATTTCTTTCTCAGAAGGTTGATTTTGATAAAAAATCCAAATCAAGATTCCGAATATCAATACAAAACCAATGATCGAATTGAGGTCTAATTTTTTTTCTTCCATTATTTTAAAAAAAGTTATTCGTTTGAGGTTATTAGTTATTCGTTTAATTTAAATGTTACACCTCTTAGAATGAATTATTATTTTTTATGCGCATTTACAGCAGCTGCCACAAAATTTACAAAAATCGGGTGCGGATTCGCAACTGTACTTTTGTATTCTGGATGGTATTGCACACCAATAAAAAATGGGTGGTTTTCTAGCTCAACAATTTCCACTAATCCTGTATCAGGATTAACTCCAGAAGCTTTTAAACCAGCTTTTTGCAATTCATCTGCATATTTATTATTGTACTCATAACGGTGGCGGTGACGCTCCGAAATGGTTTTTTCTCCGTAAATTCTATACGCTAAAGTATTTGGTTTAATATCACATTTCCAAGCACCAAGACGCATTGTTCCTCCTTTATCAGTTACATTTTTCTGCTCTTCCATTAAACTTACAACCGGATGAGAAGATTTCTCGTTCATCTCTGTTGAATTCGCTTCAGCATAACCTAAAATATTTCTAGAATATTCAATAACAGACATTTGCATTCCTAAACAAATTCCGAAGAACGGAATGTTGTTTTCACGTACAAAACGAACTGCTTCGATTTTTCCTTCAATACCTCTTTCTCCAAAACCTGGAGCAACTAAAACTCCGTCTAAAGAACCTAATTTTTCTTCAACATTATCAGCATTAATATGCTCTGAGTGAATAGAAATTACATTTACTTTTGTTTCGTTTGCAGCACCTGCGTGAATGAACGCCTCTAAAATAGATTTGTAACAATCCTGCATTTCTACATATTTTCCAACCAAACCAATATTTACCGTTTGTTTTGGATTTTTTAATCTTTTTAAGAAAGTATTCCAAGTTTTAAGGTCTGGAGATGCTTTTTTAGGAAGATCTAATTTCTTTAAAGCCACAACATCTAATCCTTCTTCAAGCATTAAATTTGGAACTTCATATATTGT
>NZ_CAMLIX010000362.1 GCF_946479975.1 uncultured Flavobacterium sp. | reverse complement strand
TTTTAACACATAGAGACATAGATTTTCTTTGTGTTTAAGACATTTTATTTTGCATCAATTCACATTGCTATGTGTATTAAGTAAAAGTGAAACGCCTTTTTTATAGGTTTCAATGATCTATGATTCTATGTGTTTAAAAATAAATTAGTGAAGATTAGTATAATTCGTGGCAAACTAAAAATGCAAAAATGATAAATAAGCGCCTTTTAATTAAAAATCTCCTCGCTCATAATGACGAAAGCAGTTTTTATGACAAGAAAAGGCAGTTGAATCTTCATTCCCGAGAAGGAAAAGGCAAATTTTTAAAACACATTTGCGCGTTATCCAATTCCAACCCAAACAATAATTCTTATATCGTGGTTGGAGTAGAAGATCAGGATAATGAAATTGTCGGTGATGATTTCTTTGATGATAGCAGAATTCAAAATCTCGTCAACGCTTTCTTAGAGAATCCTCCAAAAATTCAATACGAAAACGTCCCTTTTCCCAATCTTCCAAAAGATAAAGTAATTGGTTTGGTTACCATTAAACCTAAAAATAAAATCTCTTATTTTAAAAAAGGAATCCATACTATTGTTGCCAATAGTATTTTCATAAGGCGTGGCAGTAATTCGATTCCGTTAGAAGAGTATGAAGAGGTTGAAAAAAACAATCAAAATACAGAAACGGTAATCGGAATCGAAAATAGTTCTCGAAACAGCATTCAATATACTTTAGACGGCGTTATCGATTTTATGAATTTCAGGCATAAAGATATGTCTCCGAAATATTACGTTTTCAAAGAATTATTTGTGATTTGCTGGGCGGGAGTTCCAAAAACAAATAGAGAAAAGACTTTTCTTTCCCGAGTTGATATCGAATTAATCAATGAACAAATTAAGCTTTTTTATTCGGCGCAAGACGTTGTCACGATTGAATATAATGACGATACTTTTACCATTACAGAATATGTGCCGCTTGGGTTGAATGACAAAACGAGTTATTATCCGTTAGAAGAACAAACGATTCATTTCTTCGATAACGGTTATTATAAAATAGATCGTCAAATGCTTTTTCAACCGCCAGAATTCAACCGAAAAATGTTGTATCATATTTACAATTCGAATACGGCTCTGCTGGCAAAACTTCAAAAAGAAATTGCATTGTCTGAACGAGAAATGAAAGATCTAGAAAATCTTCCGTCAACTTTTATGATTTGTCATTTAAACGGATTTGAAGATGCCAGACAAAAATTGATTGATGCTAAACTGCTTCTAAAACCTTATAAAAATGTGTATTCTTCTTTTAAAGAAGCTTTAAGGGTTTTGCGTAAGATGAAATATGATGTTCAGTAAAAGGTGCAAAGTTTAAAAAGTTTGAAAGGAGCGAAAGTTTTGATATTCTCAAGTTTTATGCAAAGACATTTTTAATTTTTATGAGATTATCATTTTCTTCAAATTGCATATGACTCATTTCTACAATGTAAAATTTCTCGATGAAAAGTTTTATAATATACATCACTTCTGGTCGATTGTCACTATTTGTTAGAAGTTCTTTGACTAAGTAGTTGCTTAGTTTTAGTTTTTGATTTTTATACTGATCTAGCATTAATTTTGATTCAGAATCGTTGTGCAAAAGAATCATTTTATTGACCTTATCTATTTCTTCAATTAAGTCCAGAATATCGTATAGCTTATTATCTTTCATTTGATAAGGATTAAAATTTTATTTCTAAAAAACCTTTTGATAATTTGTTTCCTTTAATTCTTCTTGTTTTTGTAAATCGATCAAGCCAATAAGCCTTATCGCTTAAAAATCTAATATTGTTTTTATGCTCTTGAGGATAAACTTCAATTATATATGCGTCAACTCCATAAATATTTTCTGAGTTCGGATATTTAAAATTGTCTAATTTTTCTCCAAGCCTAGTTACTATTTCATAATCTATAAATGTGACCAAATCGATATCGCCAGGATTATTCTTTTTAGTTACAAAAGAACCATTAATCCATTGATGTAATTCTTGTAAGTTACATACTTTTTTAAAATCTTCGTTATATTTAACATAAGCTTTAAAAATTTCTGTTCTTTTTGATGAAGATATTTTTGAAACAAATTCATTTTCTAGCTCTTCTATTGTTGAGCTTATTTTTTTATCGGGTACTAACAAGCCCGAATGATTGAAAGTTAACATAAGAAATATTAAATTTCAAATATATTAAAAAGTTTTTATTTAAGAATATTCTTTCTTTTTTATATTGGTATTATTTAAACTTTAAAAACTTATTTACTTCTTCATAAGGAAACAGAAGTTCTTTTGGCCCTTCGGCATACGAAGCGGCTTCATACGAATTGTAATATAAAAGCAGACCTTCAGAAGTATAAAAAATATTCTGAGGTAGTTGGAATTTATCATTTTCAAACATTAAACCAGTCGCATTAATGTTGGCTTTTTCTGGAATTTTATATTTGGCTCTGAATTTTTTTTCGGCGAAAGCCATAAATTCTTTTTCGTTTTTAAATAATTGCTTATTACGAATGTTTTTTCCGGTTTCAGGATCAAATAATAACGAGCGATAACCTTGATAGCCGTGAGCGCCTCCTGTAAACGTATAATGATCAATTTTTAGATTTAAGATTTGTTTCGATTGAAATTCGACATTGGTAATTATTTTAGCTTCCCAGCCAAAAGTATCTTCTGGAAATTTCTGATGCATTTCTTCGTAAGAAGCAATAAAAGATTTTGCCAACGATTTATAATCATCAACTTTTACTGAATCTTCTTCAAAAAATACAATCTCTTTAATAACAGCAAAGACTTTTTTATTGATGCTGTCTGATATTACTTTACTGTTTTTGGCAACTGGAACTTCTATTGTGATATTCGGGCACTCATTTTTACACGAAATAGTAGATTTTTCTTTAAACGTTTCATTTTCAAATGAAAGCTCTTTTTTGC
>NZ_CAMLIX010000361.1 GCF_946479975.1 uncultured Flavobacterium sp. | reverse complement strand
CATTCTCTATAAGTCCACGATCACTCTGAATTCCGAATCCTAAATTATAACTTAGTCCAGAATCAGAACGTCCTGTAATATTTAAATAATTATTTTCAGTCATTCCTGATCTTAATACAGCATCGTACCAGTCAAAATTGTACCCGCTATTTGCACGAGAAACTAGTAACGGACTCTGATTTCCAGCCAAAGCTGCTAATTGTGCAGGAGTTTGTGTAGCAGGCGTTGCGCTCATGTAAGCAACTTGATGAAATTTCCACCACTCTTCTCCAGACATCATTTTTGGTAATCTGGCAGCTGCTTTATTTCCATATGAAGTATCAAAAGTAACACTGATTCCGGCTTTAGCACTTGTACCACTTTTTGTTGTCACAATGATAACACCATTTGATCCTCTTGAACCATAAATTGCCGCCGAAGACGCATCTTTTAAGACATCCATTCTCGCAATATCTTGTGGATTTAAGAAATCTATTCCATCCATTGGAACACCATCAACAACATATAACGGAGAAGAACCAACTAAACTAGGGTTACTTGAATCAGCAATTAAGGAATTATTTCCTCTAATTACAACTTTAAACCCATCTCCTGCACGACCTGAAGAAGATGAAATCTGAACTCCCGGAGTACTTCCTTGAATAGCTTCCAGAGCATTGGTTGTATTTCTTTCTGTAATAGTTGCAGCGCTTATTGTACTAACAGATCCTGTAAGATCTGTCTTTTTTACAGAACCATAACCTACAACAACAACCTCGTTTAATGAATTAGATTGTTCTGCAAGACTAACATTGATTTTTGATTTTCCTGAAACGCTTACTTCTTGCGTTTGAAAACCTAAATAACTAATTACTAAAATAGCTTTTGAGTTTGTAACATTCATTTTAAAACTTCCTTCAAAATCTGTTGAAGTTCCGTTTTTCGTTCCTTTTTCCTGAATATTTACTCCAGGAAGCGATAATCCTGAGGCATCGGTAATTTTACCTTCAATTGTTGTCGACTGTGCGTTAGTGGCATTACACAGCAATAAATTCAGGAAAAACAAAAACACAAGGCTGTATTTTTGTTTATTCTTTACTAGTTGTTTACTCTTCATAAGTGGTTTAAAGTTTGGTTAATTGATAGTATTTAATTTTTAATAGATTCTACTTTTTTCTCATTGATATAGGTATTTATAAAGTTTATATTTTTTACATTTTTCAATAAATAGAGCGAATCTACTTTTTGAATTTTTACATTTTTAAGTGTGATATTTTCTACGGGAGATTGTTTGTAACCTTCTGCCCAAACACTATATTTTCCGCCGTTTTTTACGTTTACATTTTCTAGGCTTATATTTCTAATGGTCGGAATAAAGTTTCCTGTCTGCGAACCGTAAACATTATAGAACATATTTAATTTTAAAACACATTCTTTAACTGTGCCGACTTCTAGATTTCTAACGAAAACATCTTCGATAACTCCTCCTCTTTTAGAATTGGTTTTAATACGTATGGCGCGATCCAGATTTGGACTGTCCATTACACAATTTTCTACAAAAACATTATTTACTCCTGCCGAAATTTCACTTCCAATTACAACACCGCCGTGGCCGTCAATCATTTTGCAGTTTTGTACAATGATATTTTTACTTGGAATTGCAACTCTTCGTCCATCGCCGTCACGCCCTGATTTAATAGCGATGCAGTCATCTCCTGTATTGAAAGTACAATTTCGGATTACTATGTTTTGAGAATATTCAGGATCACAACCATCATTATTTGGTCCGTGGCTGTTTACCGTTACACCATCAATAATCATATTGTTTGTTTTTATTGGATGCAAAATCCAAAATGGTGCATTTATAATCGTAACATCTTTTATTAATGCTGTATTACATTCAAAAAACTCAATAAAATTTGGTCTTAAGTAACGTCCTTCTCCAAAAATTCTTTCTGATACCGGAATTCCTTTTTCAGCCATTTCTACTAATACTTCACGATTATTGGGATCATTTTGAGACGGAATCCCTTTTTTCCAACCGTAATTTTTTGATCCGCACCAAATCCACCAGTTTGTACTGTCAGCTTGTCCGTTTAAAATTCCTTTTCCTGTAACTGCAATATTGGTTTTATTTTTAGCATAAATAAGAGGAGAATAATTCATTACTTCAGTTCCTTCCCAAGAAGTCTGAACAATTGGATAATCTTTTGGATTTATACTAAAAAGAATCTCTGCTTGATCGTCTAAATGAAGATTTACATTATTTTCTAAATGAATGGCTCCTGTCAAATATTTTCCATTTGGAACCAAAACCTGACCGCCGCCATTTGCAGCACATTCTTTTATAGCTTTTTCAAACGCTGTTGTATTTAGGGTTTTCCCATCTGCGACAGCGCCAAAATCATTTATACTATAAATTTTATTAGAGAATTTTGTTTCAGGAATACTTTTTAAAACCAAATCCATTTTCTTCCATGGATTACTATTTTCAGAAGAAAGAGAAGAAACTTGTTTTGCACAAGACACAAGTAAGACACCAAAAAAGGCTAAAACTAAAATACTTTTAAATGTTATACTCTTATTTGTAGTCATTTGCATAGTAATTGGTTATTTGCACCGAAAACACTATAAAACTATGTAATCGATTACACGAAAGTAGAAAAATTGTTCTAACACACCAAATTAATTTAGAAAAAAATTATATATTTAATTTTTATTATAATTTTTAATTACATTTAATGCAAAAATTTATATAATTTATTATCATTGTAAAATATAAAACGATATAGTTTTGAATTATGGTAATCGATAACAATTTTTATTACATAATGAAAAAAAATGTACTTTTGTCCAATAAAATAATCCGAAAACTTTTTTTGAATGAGTGAAAAAGTAACTATTTACGATATTGCTGAAAAACTAAACATCACTGCTGCAACAGTTTCCAGAGCTTTAAATAATAATCCTAAAATTAAGGAGGCTACACGTGAGCTGGTTATAAAGACTGCTGCTGCGATGAATTACAAGCAAAATAA
>NZ_CAMLIX010000360.1 GCF_946479975.1 uncultured Flavobacterium sp. | reverse complement strand
TTTGCACTTTAAATAAAAATACTGTTATGCCTGACGAAACCATACGTTCAAATAGTGATGTAGTACTTATTGGCGCTGGAATAATGAGTGCCACTCTTGGGGTAATTTTGAAAGAATTACAACCAGATATTAAAATTGAAATTTACGAAAGATTAGATGTTGCAGCAGCAGAAAGCTCTGATGCTTGGAATAATGCAGGAACTGGACACTCTGCTTTTTGTGAATTGAATTATACTCCAGAAAAGGCAGACGGTAGTATTGATCCTAAAAAAGCAATAAGTATTGCAGAATCATTTGAGATTTCTCGCCAGTTTTGGTCATACTTAGTGCAGGAAAATAAAGTTCCTTCTCCTGATAATTTTATTAAAAGCGTTCCTCATATGAGTTTTGTGTGGGGAGACAAAAACGTTGATTATTTAAAAAAGAGATTCGACGCACTTCAAAGCAATCCAATTTTTGCTGAAATGACTTACAGCACCGATTTTGAACAACTTCAAAAATGGATGCCGTTGGTGATGGAAGGTCGTAATGCTGATGAAAAATTAGCAGCAACGCATATGGAAATTGGTACCGATGTAAATTTTGGTGCTTTAACAAGAAGTATGTTCAATTACTTAGAAAAATTAGACGGTGTTTCGTTGTTTTTTAATCATGAAGTTAAAAAACTAAGACAGCGTGAAGATAAATCTTGGAGGATAAAAATTAAAGATTTATCAACAGGAAATACTCGTAAAGCTTATACTAAATTTGTATTTATTGGCGCTGGTGGAGGTTCTTTGCCTTTATTAGAAAAAGCCAATGTACCAGAAGGAAATGGTTACGGAGGTTTTCCGGTAAGCGGCCAATGGTTAAAATGTACAAATCCAGAAGTAATAGCAAAACATCAGGCAAAAGTGTACGGAAAAGCAAGTGTTGGAGCACCTCCAATGTCGGTTCCGCATATTGACACTCGTGTGATTGACGGAAAAAAAGCGCTTCTTTTTGGACCATTTGCAGGATTTTCTACTCGTTTTCTTAAAAACGGTTCTTATTTAGATTTGCCATTATCAATTAAGTCAAATAACTTAATTCCAATGTTGGCAGCGGGATATCACAATATTCCATTAACAAAATACTTAATAGAGCAGGTTCGTCAGTCTCCAAAAGACAGAATGAAAGCGTTACGAGAATATCTACCAACAGCGAAATCTAAAGATTGGGTTCTTGAAAAAGCAGGTCAGCGTGTTCAGGTTATCAAAAAAGATGAAAAAGAAGGTGGTGTGTTAGAATTTGGTACAGAAGTGATTAATACGCATGACGGAACTCTTGCTGTATTATTAGGTGCTTCTCCAGGAGCTTCTACAGCTGTAAGTATCATGGTTGATTTGGTTAGCAGATGTTTTGGAAATCAAATTAAAACTCCAGAATGGGAAGCGAAATTAAAAAAGATGATTCCTTCTTATGGTCAAAAGTTAAATGAAAAACCAGAGCTTTTAGCAGAGCTTAGAAAACATACAGCAGAAGTTTTAAAAATAAAATAAGCTTCTTTATTATATAGAATAGAAAACAAATCCAGATGAATTAATCTGGATTTGTTGCTTTTAGGTCGGTCGTGTTTTTTAGAATTTTTTCGGCTAAGTTGCTCATCCAGATCAACTGTTCGATCACCATTTGTGCTTCCTGCATTTTAGCCTGACGGGTTTCTTTATCTAAATCATCATCGGCGGCAAGTCTGGAGAAATTTTTACGCTTTAATTCTTCAAATTGCAAAGTCACATCTTCTTTTTCAAAAAAAGTATCCGTTAGAATTGTTTCGTTTCTTAAAACGGCAATTGAATGATCCAAATTGGCTAAAATCGTTTTAATAATGTAATTAAAAGATTCTGAAGCAGATGTAGTTTGATGCGACTGAATATAAGTTGAAAGAGATGCTAAAGCAGACAATAAAGAATGGTTTAAAACCACTAATTTATTAACCAAAGGCATCGTTTTTTGTTTCGATTTTGGTTCCTGCATCATACGTTGAAACGACGTCATTAAATTACCAATTTCTACAAAAGCATTTTTTCTCGCTAATCTGTAGGAAGTAGGAACTTCTCCTTTTTGATTGTAAAAATCGGCAATTTCTTTTAAATACGTTCTATTCGCTCGAATCGAGTTTTCAATATGGATAGGAGTGTTGATAAATTCCCAAGCCGGCCATATAAACTGATTTGCGATAAATGCTAAGGTTGCTCCAGCAAGTGTATCTAAAATTCTGTATTGAATAACTTCGTTAATATCTGGAGTCAAAATTCCGTAGATAAAAACAACATACATCGTAACAAAAGTAGCACTGATTTTATAATTGATTTGCGTAAACGAAATTCCTAAAAGCATGCAGACTATCGAAAAAATACTCAGCGCAACATGATTTTGGATGATCGAAACAATTCCGAAAGCTAGAATACCTCCCAAAACAGTTCCGAACATTCTATTGTAAGAACGCTCTTTTGTTAAGCCGTAACCTGGACGCATGATTACAACTATTGTCAATAAAATCCAATAGACATTTTGAAACGGAAGAACCTGTCCGAGGAAAAAACCAATCAAAATAGTAATTGTTAATCGTATCGAATGCCTGAAAATAGAAGAAGAATAGGTTAAATTTTCAGTTAAAGTTCGAAGCGGGTAATATTGTGGTGTCAAGAATTTTTCGAGTTCTTTGTCTTTATCTTTTAATTTATAAGACTGCATTGCAAGAGAAAATGCGCGTTGAATGATCTTGATTTTTCCAACCTGATTTTTGGCATATTTCAGCATATTAGTCAGCATTAGAACACCTTCTGCAGCTTCTTCTTTTCCTAACGTTTTTTCATAATCAAAAATAGCAAATTCCAGAGCATCCAATTCATTCTTCAAATCGTGCTTGTCAACATATACACTAATATGACGTACATTTTTTGAAAGTTTTTTTAATGTTGAAGCCAGTTTATAAGCCACATTTTGATATGTTCTTAATACATCTGGATGTTTGGCAAATTTTACATGAAGTTTACTGTGGTCAAAAGAGGTGTAAAGAGCCAA
>NZ_CAMLIX010000359.1 GCF_946479975.1 uncultured Flavobacterium sp. | reverse complement strand
AGCGGTTTTCACAAAGTAAGAACAATGCTCCGATTTGTAATTGACGATGATAAAATCAAAGATTTAGAAATTATCGAAATCGGAGAAAAATAAAATTAATGAGGCAGCGGAATCTCGATTTTTATTTTAGTTCCCTGCTTTTCTTTCGAAATAATAGATAAAGAACCTTTGTATTTTTTAATGCGGGCTCTAATTCTGTTTAAACCAAAACCTTCTGCATCTTTTAGTTTTTGAGTTTTAAAACCAATTCCGTCATCTTGAATGCGAAGAATCAATTGATTTTCTTTTTCATTCAAATAAAGTTTTGCCTTTTTTGCATTGCTGTGTTTCGTGATATTACTGAATAGTTCACTCACAATAAAATAGATCTTCATTTCAAACTTATCAGTATATCGTACGCTGGTCGGGATCGAGCTTGAAAATTCAAATTCAATTGCCGAATTAGAGTTTTTTTCGCATAAATCTTCCAAAGCATAAATTAACCCAAAACGAACTAAAAGCGACGGAACAAGATCGTGTGACATATCTCGTAAAAGCTCATGCGCTTCAGACAAAATGACTTTTGCTTTTTGTATTTCATCAGATTGTATGTCGTGCTGCGCCGTAAACGTATTCAAATGCAATCCAACTGAAGATAGGAGAGAGTTGATGTTATCGTGAAGAAAGGAAGCAATTTTTTTTCGTTCTATTTCCTGAGAATCAATCCCTGAATTAATGATGTCAAGAAGAATTTTCTGTTTGGTATCTTTCCGCTTTATTTTCTGTTTTAATTTGTTGTTTTGGTACAAAAAGTAAAATAGAAGAAAAACAATAACAGTAAGTAAAATAGACAAACTGACTATTTTTTTATTGCGAAACTGCTCCGATTTTTTAATTTGATCTGGAACCGTTTTAGCGCTAATTTGTGTTTCAGAAGCTGCCAAACTGCTTGTTTTTGTAGAATGCTGTGAAAAAGCAGTTCCTTTAACCGCAATACATAAAAGCAGTGATAGTATAAAGTTGAAACCAAACATAATTGCTAAGGATTAATCAAATTGTTTTTTAGAGCATATTTTACCAAACCAATTGTGCTTTTTATCTGCAGTTTTTTCATGATGTTTTTACGATGTGTTTCTACAGTATGAAAACTAATAAAGAGCTTCTCGCTGATTTCTTTTCCGCTGTATTCTAAGGCAATAAGCGTAATAATCTCTATTTCACGCGGACTTAAAATTGGGTTTTCTATAACGGCGTGCTGGTTTAGTTTCGGATTGTCTTTAAACGTATTAAAAATCTTTTGTCTCACAGCATCGCTAAAATATTCCTGACCTTGATAAACGGCTTCAACCGCTTCGATGATGTTTTCGCCTGCGCAATTTTTGGTCAGATAACCTTTTGCGCCCAGTTTCATTACTTCTTTTATGATTTTTAAGTCATCGTAACTAGATAATATAATGACTTTGCAGAGAGATTGTTTTTCGTTAAATTCTTTCAAAGTTTCTATACCATCTTTTTTGGGCATACTAATATCCAGAATAAGAATATCGGCTTGATCTTCAAGAATATCATTGTAAACAGTTGTGCCATCAAGAGAGCTTCCAACCACTTCAAAGTTAGAAACGGTTTTTAATAAATTCGAGAGTCCATCAATTAAAACTTGATGATCGTCTGCAAGATGAATTTTTATTTGAGAAGTCATTTGGAAGCTTTTAAAATACAAAATTATGGAAATTATCCTACATTTATTTCTTTTTTATGCAAAAAAAACCCGAATATAAATTCGGGTCTTTCTTCGCGCAATAAACTAAGTTTATAGGTTTACCTCAAACGATCTACAGATTTTACAAGATCTTCGTCCTTTTTGATGGCCTTATTAGCTAAAACTAATAACACGATAGCAACAATCGGAAGAAACATCCCAATACCTTTCTCTGAGACTTCCGTCTCTCCAGATAGATTTAGTGATCGATATACAAATAATCCTAATAAAATTAAATTTAATATGATATTCAGTCTATTTAAAACAAACTGATTTTGTCTCTTTTTAAATGAAATAATACTAATAATACTAAGCATTGTTGTTAAACCCAGTATGATAGTGTAAAGCTGATCCTGCATAGAATAGAAAGGCTTTCCCGCAGCGGTTGTCCAAAGCGGTACAAAAAACATTAAAATGCCAGTTGCTGCAAAAGCTAGAAATATATATACAGTTTGAATTCTTTGTATCATGGTTTAAAAAAAATGTTTTACAAAAATATATTTTCTTTTTTTAAAATACTATTGTATGATTAAATTTTATTCGTATTATTGCATCATAATACCGTAAGCACTTCATACTGCGGTCAATTCAAATTAATTATCTACCTATTCTTTTTACAGTATTTCCTTTAAAATAATTAAATTCATAGAACATTCATGTTTGATATTTCTGCATTAAAAGAAATGAAGCTTGCTGAGCTTCAAGAAATAGCTAAGTCAGCTAAAACAATAAAGACTACTGGTGTCAAAAAAGAGACTTTAATTAGTCAGATTTTAGCACATCAAGAGAGCACTACTGCGCCGGTTCAAGCTCCTCAAACAGAAGCGGTTTCTGATTCTAAAGACGAAAAACCGAAACGAGCAAGAATAGCTCCAGCTAAAACTAAAGCAGCAAATACCAAAAATACTCCCGTTTTAGAATTTGAAAAAGTAGAGGAAACTGTTCAAAAAAACGATACTCCTGAAGCAGTAAAAACTGCAGCTCCTGAAGTACAAGTAGAAAAAGCACCAGCAGCAAAAAAAGAGCCTAAAATTGTAAAATTTAATAAGTCGGCTTACGATAAAAAAGTAGCTCTTCAAAAAGAGAAAGAGACTGTACAAGAAGAAGCTCTTGCAGCAGAAGAATCTTCAGAACCAGTTACTGCTGAAACAACAGCCGAAACAGCTGAAAAAACTCCAGCAATTGCTCCGGTAAAAAAGATCAATCCGAATCAAAATAAAAATCCAAACCAGAATCCAAATCAAAATCAAAACCCGAATCAGAATCAAAATCAGAACGGGAATAGTAATGGTAATGGCAACGGAAATCACAACAATCAAAATCCTAATCATAAAAATAAAAAGAATAATTTCAGA
>NZ_CAMLIX010000358.1 GCF_946479975.1 uncultured Flavobacterium sp. | reverse complement strand
CGAGATCCTGTCAAGTGACTGGAGTTCAGACGTGTGCTCTTCCGATCTCAAGTGCACAGCGGACCAACTTTTAAATCTCAGGAAATAAAAGGAAATCAAATCATTCTGACTTTCGATAACATCGGAAACGGACTATCAACGCCAAATAACGATGAATTAAAAGGTTTCGAAATCGCAGGTAAAGACAAAGTTTTTCATTCCGCGAAAGCGATAATTAAAGACAATAAAATAATCGTTTCGAGCGATCAGGTTCAAAATCCAGTTTCGGTGCATTACGGTTGGGCAGACGACGACACAACAATCAATCTTTACAACAAAGAAAAATTTCCTGCCTCGCCATTCAGAACCGACAAATGGGAAATGATTACCGAAAGCGAGAAATACAGCATTAGTAAATAACATTTGGGCGTGACCGCATCCCGATAAGCGGGGAAACAATCGTTGCGCTTATTCGCCCGCTTATCGGGATGCGGTCGGGCTATCCGCACTACTTCGGTAGTTTGCTCCTATCCCTCACGCGTGCAAACGGTTATAGAATCTTTAATTATTTTAATACCTAACAGGTTTTCGAAACCTGTTAGGATAAAAAAAGATTTTCCATTAGGTAAATTTTTTAGGCAACAATCATTTTAAAAGCTCCATCGGAGCGACATGTTTGTAGAAAATAACATTTACAAAATAAAAAAAGCTCCATCGGAGCGACCTGTATTACTCGTAATATAATAAATCGCTTTGTTGAACTTTTTGCCTAATCTCAATTCTATAAATATTTCGCCGTGCTGACGTCTCTTAAAACAAATGAAAAATTATTCTTTTTCTGAATTCGCTTTTTCTTCTGTTTTCTGAATATGTTCTTTTTTAAACGTCTCGTACCATTTTTCAATAGACGGATATACAAAAGCAGCGACTTTTTTTACCGGATTATAAAAAATATAATGGTCTAGAGTTTCCTTTTTAGCAAAAGTATTATTGAAATTTATTTTCTCAAATAAAGCAATAAAAACACTCAAAATCAGAATTGTTTTTAAAACCCTGAAAAATCCTCCGCCTAATTTATTCATCCAGCCTAACATCGCAAAATCGGCAATTCCAGTTAAGATTTTCGCTAAGAAATAAACGCCTATTACCACTAAAATAAAAGTCAGGATAAACGCAGTAAGCTGAATATTGGCAGGATTCCATGAAACATGTTTCGAAATAATTCCTGTCATTAAAGAAGAAAATTTAATCGCCAGATAAATTCCTAATAGAAGGGAAACAAAAGAAGCAATTTCTACAAAAAGTCCGTTTTTAATGCCTTTGTACAAACTAAAAGCCAAAAGTGCTCCAACAATAATATCAAAAAAACTCATGATTTGATTTGTGTTTAATGAGGCGCAAAGATAGATTTTTTTTTGAGTAGCAAAGGTTCAGAGAAACAAAGTGACAAAGGTTTTATCTTGTAGGTGTTTAATATTTTAGGAGCATTGAATTTGAAGTGCGTATCTTTGTGAACTAAAAATTTATGTTTTGAAATTTATAATTTACAATTCATAATTTATAATTATAAAAAATGTCTAGAGATACACAATTAAAAGAGCGCTGGGAAAAGCTCGTTGATATACTTTCCAATCAATTTTCGCAAGGCGAAGATCTAGATTTGGATGCCATTATATACTTAATCGGAATTCAGGAATTTGGTAAATTGCACCGTCAATTCAAAAAAGACGAAAAACTAAACCTAATGCATATCGCAATCTGTCGATTATTGGAACCCTACGGATTTTATGAATTCGAATATTTTGATGAAGAAGGATGGCCACATTATAAAATAAAAGAGCAATTACCTCCGTTAAAAGCTGGTGAACAATCGGTTTTAATGAAAGAAGCGATTGTGAATTACTTTTTAGAACGAGAACTTATTGAGTGATTTTTAAGTTTTCAGTCTCAGTCTCAGTTTACAGTACTGTCAACTGCGACTGAAAACTGCGACTGAAAACTGCGACCGCGACTGAAAACTGCAACTGAAAACTGCAACTGAAAACTAAAAAAACTGACCACTGATTACTAAAAGAAATGTGTAGATACGCAATGACATCCTACAAACCTCATTACGCTTGTTTTAATTGTCGGAAGACATTTAAAAGAAGGCTTTTTGGAGATATAAAGAAAGGATTGTCATTTTCTGACGCCAAATGTCCAGAATGTGGGGAATTAACAGCCAATATGGGACTTGATTTTGAATCGCCTAAAAAAGACGATTTAAAAAAATGGGAACATCTTAAAAGTTTGTATTCTGTTGGAATCACATTTCATTCTTGCGGGTGCAGCGGACCAGGTTATATTCCGAATTCAAAAGAAAAATTAATTGAATATTTCGAAAAGCAGAAAGATAGCTACTTAAAAAATCTTGATTTCTGGCGCAGTCGAATTGAACCTTTAAATACTATTGAGAGAGACAAAGAGTGGAATAGAAACTGGGCAGAACTAGGGCATGTAGCTTCTAAAAACAGAAAGGAAATTGTTAAAAATCAAGAAGGAATAGATTACTGGCTTGAAAGAGTCAGGGAAATTGAAAATAAAATTAAGCTCCTAAATAATTAAAAAATTCCTTGATTCCTTAAATAGGATTGCAAAATTCTTAAAACTGCTGTCGTGACTACTCACTTTAAACTAAAAACACTAAATTTGTATTCTCAAGAACTGAATGAAAATGATAGATAAGATAAAACAACATATAGAGGAAGCCAAGTCCTTTAATGAAAAAAACAAAGAATCTTTAGAACAATTTCGTATTAAATATTTAGGTAGTAAAGGGTTATTGAAAGAACTTTTTACTGAATTTAAAAATATTCCGAACGACCAAAAAAAGGATTTTGGACAAGTTATAAATACTTTAAAAGCCGTTGCAGAGGAAAAAGTAAGAGTTATTCAGGAAGAACTTGAAAGCAAGGAAGAGAAAAAAGGGATTTTTGGAGATTTAACTCGTGCTGCAGAACCGGTAATTATTGGTTCACGCCACCCGATTTCTATCGTTAAAAATCAAATTATTGATATTTTTGCTAATATCGGATTCAACGTTTCTGAAGGTCCAGAAATCGAAGACGACTGGCATAACTTTACTGCATTAAACTTGCCAGAATATCATCCAGCGCGTGATATGCAGGATACATTTTTCATTCAGACAAATCCAGATG
>NZ_CAMLIX010000357.1 GCF_946479975.1 uncultured Flavobacterium sp. | reverse complement strand
AATCCAAATTTTTCAAAAACTGGAGGCAATAAATTGTGGGCAATTTTTCTGGAATTGTCCAATGCTTTTGTGGTTAAGGCAATTATATTTTGTGTGATTTCGGCCGTTTCTACTTCCGTAAGATTTGGAGCTGTCAGTAAATGACTGTTTAGTGATACAATATTTAGTTTTGAACTAATATCATCATGAAGATCCTGTGCAATTCTTTTACGCTCTTCTTCCTGCGTAATAATAATGGCATGCAATTGTTCTTTTTGATAACGAATTGCTAAATCTTTTTTCTCTAATTCTTTTTGAATAATTTTTTTCCTAGAATAGTAAAAGAATATAATTAATGCCACAGCAACAATTATAAAAAACATCGAGATATATAATATTATCGCAACTAACTCTTTATCAGGAATTGAATGGGTATTCATATTGGTTTATTTACGGTACACAACTACAAATTAGCTTTGTAATACTCTTTTTCTTGAGAAACTGACTTTCCATTCGTACATGATAAAAAGGTAATAAACTACATTTAAAAATGCATTTACCATCCAGCTTAAATATTTTACATCGTTACTTAAATTTGAAGTAAGATTACCAATAATAAACAAAACGGTACTTGAAAGCAAATAAATAATTACTCCCATACTCGTGTAGTAATATGTTTTGTTTTCTGTCAGCATATTATAAAAATGCAGTAATGCAAAAACCACAATCAGTAATGATGTTAAGGTAATACCAAACAAATTAAATTTCAAAAACTCATCTGGCATATTGATAAATTGTATTATCAATAAACACAAAGCCAAAATAAGACTGACTTTTACAAATTGCTTTTGAACTTTTACCTTTAAAATGGAATGATAAAACAACCCTAACAATATCATTTGGCCTGTAAAAAAAACATTTACCAGAAATAAATTATTCATTTTACACAGAAACAGTGTTTCCATAGAAATCTGCATAGTAAATGCAAAGGCCAGGTAACAAACAAAAAAAACATTAGCTTTTTCCAAACGGAAAAAGCTATATGTATATAATATTAGATCAATTAATAAAATCAAATAACCTGAATATATTAAAAAATCGTCCATTCTAAAACTCTTTAATTAATATGGAGGACTTGGACGAGAACCATCGTAAACAACATCGTTGTTGCCTTCTACAGTTCCTTCAGCTTTTCCGTAAACATCTACATATTTACCCGTTTTTGGATCCAATTCTGCTCCAACAAAAAGTAATGTTTTTTCGTTTTGATCATTTATACCAATGTAGGCACGAACAGCTTCTGTATTAAGTTTTAGAACAAGCTCTAAACTTTCTCTTGGTATTAAATACGATTTTACTTTTTTCTTAAGGTCTTCGACAGAAGTATCATCGTCGTATCTTTTTTCCCATTCCTGGGCAGTAGTTAAGGGCACCGTTATAGGTCCTGGAAAAACTTCTTCATTCATAATTTCAATTGTTATTGGTTAATTAATTTAAAAAAAATAAGTAGTTTCTTAATGGTCTAGCTAAACTACTGATTTAAATTAAAAAAGTAACGTTCAAACATAAAAAAAGCCTTAAAAAATTAAGGCTTTTACAATTTATTAAAATGGAACATCGCTGTCGTCATCGTCATCATTTAAATTACTTCCGAAGGCTTCGTTAGCTGAGGGAAGATTATTGGTAATAAACGGATTATCATCATGATTCATTTTTGATGGCAGATCATCATAACTACCCGAAAATTCGTCAAGATTATCAAATTTTCCTAAGTGTCCTAAAAATTTCAATCGAATGTTTTCAATACCACCATTACGGTGTTTTGCGATCATAATTTCAGCCTGACCAGCAGTTGGCGAAGCCTCTTCATCATCCCATTCTTCGATCTTGTAATATTCTGGTCGGTATAAAAACGAAACAATATCCGCATCCTGCTCAATCGCCCCAGATTCACGAAGATCCGAAAGTAAAGGTCGTTTACTAGAACCACGCGTTTCAACGGCACGCGATAACTGAGAAAGTGCAATAACCGGAACGTTAAGTTCTTTTGCCAAAGCTTTTAAGTTTCGGGAAATTGTCGAAATTTCCTGCTCACGATTTCCTCCTCCTTTATTATTTCCTCCCGCAGTCATCAACTGCAAATAGTCAATAATAATAATTTTAATACCGTGCTGCGACGCTAAACGACGGCATTTTGCTCTTAAATCGAAAATAGAAAGTGAGGGTGTATCATCAATAAATAAAGGTGCTTTTTCTAAATCTTTCACTTTAGTACTCAGCATTGTCCATTCATGAGCCTCTAATTTACCAGTACGTAATTTTTCTGATGACAATCCTGTTTCAGAAGAAATTAGCCTCGTAATTAACTGTACAGATGCCATCTCTAGAGAGAACAAAGCTACTGCATGCCCAAATTGGATCGCAATATTTCTCGCCATAGAAAGTACAAATGCCGTTTTTCCCATCGCAGGTCTTGCTGCGATAATAATTAAATCACTTGGCTGCCATCCAGAAGTTAGTTTATCTAAATTAGTAAAACCAGTTTCGACACCACTTAATCCTTCTTTTTTAGAAATCTCCTCGATTTTCTTTTTAGCTTGTAAAACCAAACTCTGCGCAGTTTCAGAACTACGCTTGATATTTCCTTGTGTTACTTCGTATAATTTAGATTCGGCTTTATCCAATAAGTCAAAAACGTCTGTACTTTCATCATACGATTCTTCAATAATTTCTGAAGAGATTCTAATCAAACTTCTTTGAATGAATTTTTGAAGAATAATACGGGAGTGAAATTCGATATGCGCCGAAGAAGCAATTTTCTGCGTAAGCTGAATTAAATAAAAATCTCCACCCGCTAAATCCAGCTTTCCGTTTTTCTTTAACTGAGTCGAAACCGTTAAGATATCGATTGGCTGTGTTTCGGTAAAAAGCTGTAAAATCGCTTCAAAAATATGTTTGTGTGCATCTTTGTAAAAAGCATCCGGCTGCAAAATATCAATTACATCATCTACCCCTTTTTTATCAATCATCATTGCACCCAGTACAGCTTCTTCTAAATCAAGAGCTTGCGGAGGCAACTTTCCTTTTTCTAAATTGATAATTGTGGTTTTGTCGACCTTAACGGGACTTACATTCTTGAAATTTTCCATATGCGAAAGTAGCAAAATTTAAAAAAAATATGCTATCGAGTTATAACTAGTTTTTGTTGATAAATA
>NZ_CAMLIX010000356.1 GCF_946479975.1 uncultured Flavobacterium sp. | reverse complement strand
GTATAAAGTTTCGAAAATTTCTTGGTTTAATTTTTTAGCTTCATCACTTGTAAAAGGCATACGCAACATGATAAAAGCATCTGCTAAACCTTGAACACCTAATCCAACTGGGCGGTGACGCATGTTAGAGTTTTCAGCTTCTTTTACTGGATAGTAGTTTCTGTCGATTACTTTGTTCAAGTTACGCGTTACACGTTTTGTAACATTGTAAAGTGCATCGTGATCAAATTTTCCGTTTTCAACAAACATTGGCAACGAAAGTGAAGCCAAGTTACAAACTGCAATTTCGTCTTTAGAAGTGTACTCCATAATCTCTGTACACAAGTTAGAAGAACGAATAGTTCCTAAATTCTTGTGGTTCGATTTACGGTTTGCTGCATCTTTGTACAACATATATGGCGTTCCAGTCTCGATTTGAGATTCTAGGATTTTCTCCCATAATTCACGAGCACGGATTGTTTTTCTTCCTTTATTTTGAAATTCGTAATCCGTATATAATTTTTCGAATTCTTCTCCATAAACATCATATAATCCTGGACATTCGTTTGGACACATTAAAGTCCAAGTTGTATCTTCCTGAACACGTTTCATGAACAAATCTGAAGTCCACATGGCGAAGAATAAATCTCTTGCACGCATTTCTTCTTTTCCTGTATTTTTCTTTAAATCCAAGAAATCGAAGATATCAGCATGCCAAGTTTCGATGTAAATCGCAAAACTACCTTTACGTTTTCCACCACCTTGATCTACGTAACGCGCTGTATCGTTGAAAACACGCAGCATTGGAACAATTCCGTTTGAAGTTCCGTTTGTACCACGAATGTAAGATCCAGTTGCACGAACGTTATGAATAGAAAGTCCGATTCCTCCAGCTGATTGCGAGATTTTTGCGGTTTGTTTTAATGTATCGTAAATTCCGTCAATACTATCATCCTGCATTGCCAAAAGGAAACAAGAAGACATTTGCGGTTTTGGAGTTCCTGCGTTGAACAACGTTGGCGTTGCGTGCGTAAAGAACTTTTTAGACATTAAGTCGTACGTTTCAATAACCGATTTTAAATCGTCTAAGTGAATTCCAACAGAAACACGCATTAACATGTGCTGCGGACGCTCAACGATTTTTCCGTTTATTTTAAGAAGATAAGAACGCTCTAAAGTTTTAAAACCAAAGTAATCGTAATTAAAATCTCTTGTATAAATGATATGAGAATCTAAGAAAGCTGAATTTTCCTGAATAACTTTGAAAACCTCATCAGAAAGCAATGGAGCATCCTGGTTATTTCTTGGATTAACATAGTTATACATATCTTTCATCGTTTCTGAGAAAGATTTTTTAGTATTCGAATGTAGATTAGAAATAGCGATACGAGCTGCCAATTGAGCATAATCTGGATGTGCAATCGTCATAGAAGCTGCCGTTTCTGCTGCAAGATTATCTAATTCAGAAGTAGAAACACCGTCATACAATCCTTCAATAACTCTCATGGCTACTTTAACAGGATCTACAAGCTCATTCAAGCCGTAACACAATTTTTTGATTCTTTCTGTAATCTTATCAAACATTACGGGCTCTCTGTGGCCATCTCTTTTTACTACATACATAAGCTTACCTTTATTAGTTATTGAAAAAATGAAAGTACCAAGAGAACGAACTCCAGCACTTAAACATTGCGTGTTTTTAAATTAATTTTAGAGAATTACCGAATTCTCAATAGTTACTCGTTTCAAATTCGAAAACCGAATTTAAATGCGTCAAAAATTGCTATTGAACCTGCGACTTGGGGAAAGAGATTCAACCTTAAAAAATATTTTGTAATCTTTTTTAGCGTTACTGAGAAGATCAGGCGCTAAAAGTATTTTGTTACCTAAAAATCTGCATCGAATGAAATTTTTTGAGCATCGCTGTCGGTGTTCATAACACCAGATTTTTGATACTCTGCAACACGTTTTTCAAAGAAATTAGTTTTTCCTTGAAGAGAGATCATGTCCATGAAATCAAACGGATTCGCTGATCCATACACACGCTCACAACCTAATTCGACCAAAAGTCTATCGGCAACGAACTCTAAATATTGTGTCATTAAAGTTGCGTTCATTCCAATTAAACTTACTGGAAGAGATTCTGTAACAAACTGTCTTTCGATATCTAAAGCATCAACAATGATTTCTTTAATTCTATCTTTTGGCACTTTGTTTACTAAGTGGTGATTATGCAAGTGAACCGCAAAATCACAATGTACGCCTTCGTCACGAGAAATCAACTCATTAGAAAAAGTTAAACCTGGCATTAAGCCACGTTTTTTCAACCAATAAATTGAACAGAAAGCACCTGAGAAAAAGATTCCTTCAACGGCAGCAAAAGCAATAAGTCTTTCAGCAAATGAATCTGACTCGATCCATTTTAAAGCCCACTCTGCTTTTTTAGCAATTGCAGGGAAAACTTCCAAAGCATTGAACAATTCTGCTTTTTCTGCTTCGTCTTTTACATACGTATCAATTAATAAAGAATAAGTTTCACTGTGGATGTTCTCCATCATGATTTGAAATCCGTAGAAAAATTTCGCTTCAGCATATTGTACTTCGTTTACAAAGTTTTCAGCAAGATTTTCGTTTACGATTCCGTCAGAAGCTGCGAAAAAAGCTAAAATATGTTTAATAAAATATCTTTCGTCGTCATTCAACTTATTATTCCAATCTGTCAAATCTTGGTGTAAGTCGATTTCTTCGGCAGTCCAAAAACTTGCTTCCATCTTTTTATACCATTCCCAAATATCATGATGTTTAATCGGAAAAATAACGAAGCGATTTTTATTTTCTTGTAGTATTGGTTCGATTTGAGACATGACAGATTTTGTTAATTTTTTTATTGAATTTTTACTGATTCAGTAGACTACAAAGATTGTCAATTACTGCCAAAAAAGAAAGCCAAACTTATTCACAATTTGACGTAGTTTTTAACAAAGGTTAAAATTTTGGGAAATTTCTCAAAAAACAATTAATTTACTGAAAACTAGTTATTTAAAATAACGCTTTAGAACTGAAAGCCCCGTAAAATATAGACTTTTTGAAATAAAAAGCAAGAAATTTTAAATAGTTTTAAAAAAGTTTTTTCGAGTCAAAAATTTATTCTTTTGAGTCAAAATATTTAGTCAAAAATGACTATTTTATAAACGTAGTTTTTTACGAATTTTTATGTTCGTCGGCAACTTTTTCAAGT
>NZ_CAMLIX010000355.1 GCF_946479975.1 uncultured Flavobacterium sp. | reverse complement strand
GAAAATTAGTGCAATTCGTGGCAAAAATAAAAATCCTTTCAAATCCATTTAATCTGTGGCAAAAAAAGAAAAACAAACATTCATAATCATCAAACTATGAAAAAAACAATTCTAAGCTTTATACTATTCCTATTTATGATAACGCCTTCTTTTTCAAGCGAACTAATAGATGTTGTAAACACTTTTCAAGCAGATAAAACCGCACTGCAAAACTTCTATTCCAATAAAGAATCAGAAGAATATTATGTGCGATTTTCTAAATTCTATTCTGATTGGACGAAAACCGTAAAAAATATCGATTTTAAAAACCTATCCAAAGACGGAAAAGTAGATTATTTACTATTGAAAAATCTAATCAATAAAGAAGATTATTTTTTACAAATCGATTACAAAGCCTATAAAGAAATCGCTTCAGTATTGGATTTTTCATCAGACATCAATTTATTTATTCAAGAAAGAAGAAGAGGAAAGCGACCTGTTTCCAGTCAGTTAGCAAAAATATTTGACGATGCCACAAATAGCATTGATAAAAAAATAGAACAGCTTAAAAACAAACCATTTAAAGATTGGTTTGCAGCAGAAAAAGCATCAAAATCGGTTGCATCTTTTAAGAGAGCATTAAAAGAAGCTTACGGATTTTATTACAGCTACGATCCCGATTTTACTTGGTGGATGGAAAAACCCTATACAACTTTAGCAGAAAAATTAAAAACCTACGAAGACTTTCTAAAAACAAATTATGCGCAAACAAGCATAAAAGATGACGGAAGCGGGATTATTGGAAAACCGATTGGAAGAGATGCCATCATCAAAAGTTTAGCTTACGAATACATTCCTTATTCTCCAGAAGAATTAATTGCCGCAGCGCAAAAACAATTCGAATGGTGTAAAAACGAAATGATCAAAGCTTCAACCGAATTAGGTTATGGTAAAGATTGGAAAAAAGCATTAGAACATGTAAAAGACACTTACGTTCCAGCGGGAGAGCAACCACAAGCAATTACCAACTTATACAATCAATCGGTTAAATTTATTGAAGACCGCGATTTAATTACCTTACCCGATTTGACCAAAGAAACCTGGCAGATGATTATGATGACGCCGGAACGCCAGAAGATAAATCCGTTTTTTACAGGAGGCTGGGAAATCAGTATTTCTTACCCGACAGAAGACATGGACCAGAAAGACAAACTCATGAGCATGCGCGGTAATAATCCGAATTTTTCTTTTGCCACGGTACAGCACGAATTATTGCCGGGACACAATCTTCAGTTTTTCATGAACAGCCGTAACAAATCGTATCGTCAGCCTTTTGATACGCCGTTTTGGATGGAAGGCTGGGCTTTGTATTGGGAAATTATTCTTTGGAACAAACAATTTCCGCAAACGCCTGAGCAGAAATTAGGAATGTTATTTTGGAGAATCCACCGCTGCGCCAGAATTATTTTTTCATTGAAATACCATTTAGGAGAAATGACACCGCAGCAATGTATTGATTTATTAGTGAATGAAGTGGGACATGAAAAAGCCAATGCCGAAGCAGAAGTCAGACGTTCGTTTGCCAGCGGAGATGCACCATTATATCAAGTCGCTTATATGACAGGAGGTTTGCAATTTTATGCTTTACGAAATGAATTATTAGCAAAAGGATGGACAGAAAAGCAGTTTCATGACCGAGTTTTAAAAGAAAATATGGTGCCTGTTGAAATGCTCCGAATTTTATTAGAAGATTTACCCGTTTCGGAAGATTATAAAACCAATTGGAAATTTTCAACCGACTTTAAATAATTATTTTAACAAATAGAAACATAGATTTATAAAGGAGTTTCACTTTTTAAATGCAAATATGAATTCTTTGTTTACACAAACTTATTCATTGGAATAAAAAATAAAACCAAAAGAAAAAACTAACTATCCAAAACAATAAATTATGAAGAAGATTACAGTATTTGCTTTGATAATTTGCTGCTCGATTGCAACGAATAAGCTGCAGGCGCAGGAATATTGGGATAAAATTAAGACCAAAAAATCAACGCTTGAAATCGACAAAGGATTTATTAATTTGAACACCAAGTTTTTTGATTTAAAGCTGGTTAAATCTTCACAAACCGTTGCGGCTTTATCACCGCTTTCAGATAAAACTTTTGATTTTACGCCTGGTGATCGATTAGCAATTCGCGATAAAGACGGTTTGTATCAATTAGGAGATATAAATCTTCGAATAAAAGCGACAGACGGAAGCTGGAAAAGCTATTCAACAGCGGCAAAAAGAGCAGCAGTTACGCCTTTGAATGTTACTGGAATTATTTTGGCTGGAGCCGATCTTTCCAATACACTGCCAGCTGATATTCCTTTAATTATAAAACGCTATTACGAACAAAAAGACGGAAATCTAATCCTTCGTTTTGAGATTACCAACAAATCAAATTCTGATCAGGAAATTGGTGCTTTGGGTATTCCGATGGTTTTTAATAATATTTTGGAAGGAAAAACATTAGACGAAACGCACGTTCAAAATGTGTTTTTTGATCCTTACATTGGTAAAGATGCAGGTTATTTGGAAGTAAAAAGATTAAGCGGCCACGGCCCTGCATTAGTTTTACTTCCAGAAAATAACATGCCGTTTGAAGCGTATCGCCCGTTATTGGATGATGAAACACCAAGAAGTATTGTTTTTGAAGGTTTCCATGAGTGGATGCCATTCAGTAAAGCCTACGCCGATCAAGAATGGAAAAATGCAGAACAATGGAATGCGCCAACTTCATTAATCCTTAAAGCTGGAGAAACTAAGAATTTCTCTTTGAAATTTGTTTTGGTTGATCAAATTGAAAATATTCAAACTGCTTTAATCGAAAATCAACGCCCTGTTGCGGTTGGAGTTCCCGGTTATGTATTACCACAAGATGTAGACGGACAGCTTTTTCTGAAATACAATAAAGCCGTAAAATCGCTAAAAGTAGAACCAGAAGATGCTTTGGCTTTGGAACAAAAAGCAGCTAAAAATGGTAATTTTCAATATGTTGTAAGAGGAAAAAAGTGGGGCAGAGCAAGATTGACCGTTACTTATGAAGACGGATTACAGCAGACCATTAATTATAAAGTAATAAAACCAGAAGCTGAAGTAATTGCAGATTTTGGACATTTTGCGACCACAGCACAATGGTTTGATGAAAAAAATGATCCTTTTCATAGAAATCCATCTGTCATCTCCTATGATTATGAAACAAAAAAACAAGTA
>NZ_CAMLIX010000354.1 GCF_946479975.1 uncultured Flavobacterium sp. | reverse complement strand
AAATAAGTTGAAATCAGGTTGAAATTCATTTAGAAAATCTTCACGCTGATTACTCATTTTAAAAATTAAATTATTTTGCTGCTGATTTAGAAAATTAAAATCAGTATTGTTTCCTGTTATAATAAAGGTGTTTGTTCCTTTTAATTTGTTATTATCAAAAATGGCTTTAAAAGTTGTTGTTGGCTGATATAAAACTAAAACAGAAATATCTTGTAAGTCATTAATTTGATTTGGTTTAACCAAAATTACTTTACGTTGTGCATTAACTTCAATAGAACGTTTTAGAGCCGCAATATCTGGATGATTTATAGCCGAAACAATTGCAATCGTTGACTTTTGATCTATGATTTCTACAGCAAAATTTTTGATATTATTATAGCTGTTTTTCTCTTTTGCAGAAGATTGAATACTCGCTTTGAAAATCTGCAATCCAACTTTATCAGCTGGTAAAAGTAAATTTAAAGAAGCAGTTTTCTTTGATGGAGAAAATGAAAGCTTTTCTTTAGCAACGACTGTATTTCCTTGTGAAATCGTAAATTCTGCGTTCGCAGTTTTGTCTCCAGCATATTGCAAAAATACTTCGACAGGAAATTTATTTTTATGAAAAGCGTATTTATTTACGTTAAGCTGATTGATTTTTAAATCGAAAAAAGTGGTTGTATCTCCCACAACCAAAGGATAAACTTTATTGACAGGATCAAAACGGTACACATAGTCGTTTCCTGTAGTTTGATTTCCATCGGTAATTATAACCGTTGGGAAAATCAGATTTTTGTTGATGCTTTTTAAATTCTTAGCAACTTCGTCTAAATTGGTTTGACTGCCCTTAAAATCAAATTTATCTGATGTTTTAAAATCGTTGTCAAACTGGTAGGATTGAATTTCAAATTTTTCTTTTAAAGCATTATTTGAAACTAATTTTTGGTATAACTCAACTGCTTTTTTATCTGATTTTAAAGCTGTAATCGAACTGGAGTTGTCAACAACAACTGCCAAAGGTGTTTTAGTAATTTCAAGCGAATTCTTAGAAATTATGGGATTTATCAATAAAACCAATAATCCGAAGATGGCTAGAAAACGTAAAAAAGCCAAAAGTATCATCACATTGGATTTACTTTTGGCTTTGAAAAAATATTGAAAATACGACAAACCACCAGCAATTACTAAAGAAAGCAATAATAAAAGAATCGTGTTTGTAGTCATATATTTTTGGTTTATGGTTTTTAGTTTATAGTTTTTGGCTGTAGAACAATAAACAACAAACCAGCAACAATAAACTTTTTAAGTAAGCATTCCTCCACAAACATTAAGAACTTGTCCTGTAATGTATGCACTCATATCTGAAGCTAAGAAAAGACAAGCATTTGCTACATCTTCTGTAGTTCCTCCACGTTTTAATGGAATACCTTCTCTCCATCCTTTTACTACATCTTCAGATAATTTTGCAGTCATTTCAGTTTCGATAAAACCTGGAGCGATTGCGTTGCAGCGAATGTTACGAGAACCTAACTCAAGAGCAACAGATTTTGTAAATCCGATTGCACCTGCTTTTGAAGCTGCATAGTTGGTTTGACCTGCGTTTCCAGAGACTCCAACAACAGAACTAATGTTAATGATAGATCCTGCTCTTTGTTTTAAGAATGTTTTCTGAATCGCTTTTGTCATATTAAAAACCGATTTCAAGTTTACATCAATTACTTGGTCAAAATCTGCTTCAGACATACGCATTAACAAATTGTCTTTTGTAATTCCGGCATTATTGATTAAGATATCAACAGTTCCAAAATCGGCTAAAACAGCGTCTACAAAAGTTTGAGCTTCGTTAAAATCTGCAGCATTAGACTGATATCCTTTTGCTTTTACTCCTAAACTGTTTAATTCTGCTTCTAAAGCTTCTGCAGAAGCTGCAGATGAACTGTATGTAAAAGCAACGTTTGCACCATGTTTAGCAAAAACTTCAGCAATTCCTTTTCCGATTCCACGGCTTGCACCAGTAATAATTGCAACTTTTCCTTCTAGTAATTTCATATTAAGGTATTCGTTTTTATTTTTTGAAATACAAATATAGAGTATTTGGGCGTTTAATAAAATTTGTAGTATAAAAATTGGCCTAGAATCTTCTTTATTTATAAAACAAAAAACAGCTCAATAAATGAGCTGTCTTCTTCAAAATAAAAAAATAAAACTAAAAACTTAAATATGATTCTGCTTAGTTATTGCAAACATAATTACAAGAACTACAGCCAAAATCATCATTCTATTAAGGGAGTGTGAAAACTCCTGTGTTCCATGAATTTTATCATTCTTTCTCTGTTTTACTAGGTTCCACAACATTATTGGAGAAATTATAATTATGGAGAGATACAAATAATATCGAACGTATTCATAATATAGTTCTGAAATCATCAAAAGTACCAGTCCCCATAGAAAAAAAATGATGTTAATTGGAGTTACATATTTCATTATCATAAATTCAATTTTTTTTGTTCATTTTACAAAATACAATTGGTACAAAAACTATCGTTATTTTCAATTTAATTGTTTCTGTTTGGTTAGTTTCTCTCTAATTTTTTCTTTTTTATTTGATCTAAAATCATCCAACCAATTGCAATTAGTATCGTAATACTCAAATAAGGTCTTAAATATTCATAAAACTTTTCTATAACAACAATAAGACCGATCCCCCACAAGAGAACTGCAATGATAGATGGTGTTAAAACTTTTTTTATCATAATTCAAGATTAATGGTTAGTATATTTATTTAAAAGCAACTCAAAAAATGAGTTGCTTTTTATATAAAAATTTAAAATAGAATTAAAAATTATGATGCTTTGAAACCTTACTATTTTTTTTTATTAATTCAGCCTCCAAGTTGTCATTCTAAACGGACTTGAAGCGCTTGTAAAAGTATAAACAGGATCAGAATAGAACAATCTGAAACTTTCTGCTTTTACATAAAGCCCTTCAGGATCCATGAAATATTTATCTATACTTGCCAAGAAAGCTGGTGCTGCTACCGTAATATTTCCGTTCCAAGACTTGTGTTTTAATATTGCTTTTTTGCCTACTGCATCTTCTTCAGCCGTCACGTAATGGAATATAGCAGCTCTTCCTACGAAAGTGTAATAAATGAAAGTTCCAAGAGAATGGTTAGCATAAATTTGGACAGTTGCGATACTCTGTCCTGCCGGCAACATTGAGTTAACTTTTTCTAATTCAGCATAAAACAATGATGAGTTTGCA
>NZ_CAMLIX010000353.1 GCF_946479975.1 uncultured Flavobacterium sp. | reverse complement strand
AAACTTATAAAAAACAATCTGGAGGTCGTGGTAAATTCGGTGATATCGTATTTACAATTGAGCCTGCTGATGAAGTTGATGGTAAAGTTCCAGTTGGATTGCAGTTTATCAATGCTGTAAAAGGTGGTAACGTTCCTAAAGAATATATCCCTGCTGTTGAAAAAGGATTTAGAGAAGCTATGAAAACTGGTCCATTAGCAGGATATGCTGTGGATAGTTTGAAAGTTACTTTAACTGATGGGTCTTTCCACCCTGTGGATTCTGATGCATTATCTTTTGAATTAGCTGCGAGAATGGGTTATAAAGAGTCTGGACGTGCTGCTGGAGCTGTTATTCTTGAGCCAATCATGAAAATTGAAGTTATTACTCCAGAAGAAAATATGGGTGATATCGTAGGTGATTTGAACCGTCGTAGAGGTCAAGTTAATGATATGGGTGATAGAAATGGAGCTAAAACTATTAAAGCTGATGTGCCTTTATCTGAAATGTTTGGTTATGTTACAACATTAAGAACATTATCTTCAGGTAGAGCTACTTCAACAATGGAGTTTTCTCACTATGCAGAAACGCCTTCTAATATTTCAGAAGCGGTAATTAAAAAAGCAAAAGGTAACGCTTAATTCTTAAGAAAATGAGTCAAAAAATCAGAATAAAACTAAAATCTTACGATCACATGTTGGTAGATAAGTCTGCTGAAAAGATCGTGAAAACAGTAAAAACTACTGGAGCAGTTGTAACAGGTCCAATTCCGTTGCCAACTCACAAAAAACTTTTCACTGTATTACGTTCTCCGCACGTTAACAAAAAAGCGAGAGAGCAATTTGAAGTAATGTCATACAAGAGATTGATTGATATTTATTCATCTTCATCTAAAACTATTGATGCTTTAATGAAACTTGAATTGCCAAGTGGTGTTGAAGTAGAGATAAAAGTATAATTTTTTTATATTTTTTTTATAGAAAAGCGAGTCAGAAATGACTCGCTTTTTTTATTTTATAATAATGCCTTTTTTAATTTGTTTTTCGCTCTTTTTTATGGTTTTGCTTTTTGATTAATTTTTGTAAAGGCCTTTGTCTTAAAGGTCTGCCGATGTTTTTTGTTTTGTTTTTGTTAATTAATTGTTAGATGGGGATGGGTTGTAAATTCATAATAATGTTTTGAAGTTAGTTGAATGGTTACTGATTTTTACTGTTTGTTTTGAGCTTGGATTTTGATAATGAGCGATTTAATTTTTGTAACCGTTTGGTATATTCAATTTTAATATCTACTTTTGCACTCCCTGTTTGGAAATTTCTGTTATTTCTAAATTGAAGGGAATTTTAGTAATTAATAATTAATATTTATGTCTGGGTTAATTGGTAAGAAAATCGGCATGACTAGTATTTTTGACGAAAACGGGAAAAACATTCCTTGTACAGTAATCGAAGCTGGTCCATGCGTTGTTACCCAAGTCAGAACCAACGAGGTTGACGGGTATGAAGCGTTGCAACTTGGTTTCGATGACAAAAACGAGAAACATTCTACTAAAGCGGCTTTAGGTCACTTTAAAAAAGCTGGAACTGTTGCTAAGAAAAAAGTCGTTGAATTTCAAGATTTCGCAACTGAACAAAAATTAGGAGATCTTATTGATGTTACTATTTTTGAAGAAGGAGAATTTGTGGATGTACAAGGTGTATCTAAAGGTAAAGGTTTCCAAGGTGTTGTTAAACGTCACGGTTTTGGTGGGGTTGGACAAGCTACTCATGGTCAGCACAACCGTTTAAGAGCGCCAGGTTCTGTAGGAGCTTCTTCTTATCCATCTAGAGTATTCAAAGGAATGCGTATGGCTGGAAGAATGGGAGGAGAAAATGTAAAAGTTCAAAACCTTAGAGTTTTAAAAGTAGTTGCTGAAAAGAACTTACTTGTTATTAAAGGATGTGTTCCTGGACATAAAAACTCTTATGTAATCATTCAGAAGTAATGGAAGTAAAAGTATTAGATTTCAACGGAAAAGATACTGGAAGAAAAGTTCAACTTTCTGATTCAGTATTCGCAATTGAACCAAATAATCACGCAGTATATCTTGATGTTAAGCAATATCTTGCTAATCAAAGACAAGGTACTCACAAAGCTAAAGAAAGAGCTGAAGTAACTGGAAGTACGCGTAAGATTAAAAAACAAAAAGGAACAGGTACTGCTCGTGCAGGAAGTATTAAAAATCCTTTGTTTAAAGGTGGAGGAAGAGTTTTCGGACCAAGACCAAGAAGTTATTCATTTAAATTGAATAAAAACTTGAAAAGATTGGCTAGAAAATCAGCTTTCTCAATTAAAGCAAAAGAAGCAAATATTGTAGTTCTTGAAGACTTTAATTTTGAAGTGCCAAACACTAAAAATTTCATTAACGTTTTGAAAGCTTTAGGGTTAGAAAATAAAAAATCTCTATTTGTATTGGGTGAGTCAAATAAAAATGTATATTTGTCGTCACGTAATTTAAAGGCTTCAAACGTCGTAACTAGCTCTGAATTAAGCACTTACGCAATATTAAACGCTAATAATTTAGTGCTTTTGGAAGGTTCTTTAGAGTTAATTGAAGAAAATTTAAGTAAATAATAGGAATATGAGCATCATAATTAGACCTATAGTAACGGAAAAAGTAACCAAAGAAAGTGAAGTTCTAAACCGATTTGGATTCGTTGTTGACAGAAAAGCAAACAAAGTTGAGATTAAGAAAGCTGTTGAAGCTGCTTATGGAGTAACTATCGTTTCTGTTAATACAATGAATGTAAGACCAGATAGATCTACTAAATACACTAAAAGTGGTTTAATCAGTGGAAAGACAAATGCAATTAAAAAAGCGATTGTTCAAGTACAAGAAGGAGAAACAATTGATTTTTACAACAATATCTAAGATAGAAAAATGTCAGTAAGAAAATTAAAACCTATTACCCCAGGTCAGCGATTTAGAGTTGTGAATGGTTATGACGCCATTACAACTGATAAGCCGGAACGCTCTTTGATAGCGCCGATAAAAAACTCTGGAGGTAGAAATAGTCAAGGAAAGATGACCATGCGTTATACGGGTGGTGGTCACAAGCAGAGATATCGTATTATTGATTTCAAAAGAACTAAAGATGGAATTCCAGCTACAGTGAAATCAATCGAGTACGATCCAAATCGTACTGCGTTTATCGCTTTATTAGCTTATGCTGATGGAGAGAAAACTTATATTATCGCTCAAAACGGATTGAAAGTTGGACAGAAATTAGTTTCTGGACCAGAGTCT
>NZ_CAMLIX010000352.1 GCF_946479975.1 uncultured Flavobacterium sp. | reverse complement strand
CCCGTAAAGTGCAGCTCCTTGAGCTCCTTTTAATACAGTAACATTCTCAATAATGTCAGATGGGATTGAAGCTAATACGTCAGCAGTAGAGATAACATTATCAATAACTACAAGTGCTTCAGTGTTACCTGTAAAAGATAACATCGAACGAATTCTGATAGAAGTTGTTCCACCTACACCGTTTGTAGTATTGTTAATAGTTAAACCAGATACTTTACCAACTAATGAACGAACAGCATCAGGGTTAGAAGCTGCTTTTAATTCATCGTTATTAACTGTAGAGTAAGATGATGTTACTGCAGATTTTTTCTTTTTAATACCTACAGCTCCCGATACAATAACTTCTCCAAGTTCTACTGAATCATCTTTTAATTTAATGTTTACAGATGTTGAACTTGCTGCTACTTCTTGGCTTTTCATACCGATGTAGCTAAATACCAAAACTTGGCTTGGAGATGCTTTGATAGAGAATTTACCATCAAAATCTGTTTGTGTTCCGGTTTTCGTTCCTTTGATTAATACACTAACACCCGGAAGAGGCATTCCTGTATTATCAGAAACAATTCCTGAAACAGCTCTTTCTTGCGCGAAAGTTAACTGCGCAACTAGTACTAGTAAAAGCACTAAGAATCCATTGAACTTTAGTTTCATTTTTAAATATTTTGAATTAGTTCGACAAAAATCTTAATAATTTGTTAAACTACCTAATATAAAATGCTTTTTTTTTCGTTAAAGTATGAAATTGCGGTTAGAAATTGAGTTTTTATTATCGTTTTAAGTATATTGATGAATTATTCTTATTTTAAAACTCCTAATTTGTTAATAATTTAAAATTTCCTTGTTAAGATAAATGTTAAATTTAGGAAAAACTTATCAGGAATTGTTTTTTCTGTAACTTTTAAGTGGGAAAACTGGCTATTGTAATGTGGTTTTTCTCCTAATGCAGTATTATATTAAAAGATGTCTCAAAAAAGTTGTGTTTTTAGCACTCTGGTATTTGTAAATATTCAGATTTTAGAACTTCACATTATAAGATATGTTTATAATAGTGTTATATAATTGTAAGTCAGACGTGTTTGCTCCTCCATTCGTGAGGTTTATTTTTAAAAGACCACTTGTAGTCTGAATCGTTGTGCCGATGCCTAAACTTATTAATTTTTTTATTTCGTTTTTGTCTGAATTACTAGTTTTGTCTTGATATAAGGCGTAGTCTAATATTGTATTGATGTATAGATTTTTTGATGCCAGATATCTATATTCAGTTAGAATCATTGTTGTCATGTTTGCTTGCAGGCTGTTTTCTAAAAATCCTCTTATAGAATTCATTCCTCCAAAACGATAAAGTTCATTTGAAATGTAATTGTCACTTTTTAAGAAAAAATTTTGTGAATTTATGTTAATAAAATTTTTCGGATTTAATTCAAAATTATATTTAAGGTTAATGTTTGCAAAAAATTGATTGCTAGGTCCTACGGTTTCTGGACTGTTATTCGTTGTTCGTTTTCCAAATCCTAAAGAAGAATAAATAAAAGCCTTGTTTAAAAAGATTGGATTTTGATAATCTGATTTTTGGAGATCAAAAGTTGTTGTTAGATACGAATTGTTGAAATCGCTTATGGATGAATTGTTTGTATTTTGAATATCGCTCGATTCTGTCAATTGATATCCGATATATAGTTTTGAATTATAATTTAAATAATATCCTAAATTAATATCTGTTTTGGTGTTCTGAAAAGTGCTGTCTTGTTTAAAAATATTCAATTGAGCTTTTATGCCAATACGAGACTGAAAAATATAGGGAATTTCAATTTTTGTATTGAAAGTTCTTTGTTGGTTCCCGTCGCTTTTCCAGTATAAAGAAAATTTCTCCCCTGCACGAAGGGTATTTATTAGTAAAACATCCAGATATCCGTTTAGAACCATTTTTTTATTTTCATCATTCGAAAATCCAATATAGCCATCAAATGTATTTGCTTTTCTTTTTTCGATATACGTGTAAATTTTTGTGGAGTCTTTTGTGAAAAGTATTTCAGGGTATTTTGTTTGAGAAATAAATTCAAAACTATTGATATCGGTATAGATGTTTTTAGTCATTTCCTGATTAAAGGTTCTGTTTAAGTATTTTTTATTTAATTGTTTTAATGCTCCTTTTGGAAAATATTCTTTTGAATCTGTATTGGTGTAATTTAAGATTATTGAATTAAGTATTCTCTTTTCTTCAGATTCCAGATTTAAATCAGCATAAACTATTGAATTTCTTTTGGTGATATTCTTCAGTTTTATCTTGGTAAATGCAAAACCAGCTTTTTCTTTGCTGGATATTTCTTGATTAAGAAAATGTTCTAGTTCAGAATAAGGAATAAAAATACTGTCTTTTGATGTTGTTTTTTCGTTATAAAATGAATTATTAACACCTATATATATATGTACTTCTTTTACTTTGTTTTTTAGGTCAATTATAGTTGTGAAAGTGCTGTCGTTTGTTTTCTCGTTTTTTAATATTTCAGAATCAATATATCCTTGATTTGTTAATTGATTTGATACAAGTGCGATTTCGTTAAAAAGAGATTTTAAGTTTGGGTGCTTTTTGTTGTAGGAGATGGAGTCAATTGTTTGATTTTGTTTCTTGCTGACTCCATTTATATTTAGATAAAACGATTGTGCAAAGCAGCTTGAAGTAATTAAGAGAAGTAATATGTTTAGTAATTGTTTCAAAAGCAATTGTTTGTTAGTTAAATGTAAAGCAAATATCCAATGTTTCTTTGTTAAATCATAGTTATAAATAATGTTGTTGAAAATTAATGGTTTAACGTTTGTATAGTGAAAATTATTTTATACATTTGCAACCCCGTAAAAAGCGGGAATTTAATATACATAATAAATTTTTAGTATTAATTATGCCAACAATTCAACAATTAGTAAGAACAGGAAGAACTCAGATCACTAAGAAGAGTAAATCGGTTGCTTTAGATTCTTGTCCTCAAAGAAGAGGGGTTTGTACGCGTGTTTACACTACTACACCAAAAAAACCAAACTCTGCAATGCGTAAAGTTGCGCGTGTACGTTTGACAAATGGTAATGAAGTGAATGCTTACATCCCAGGAGAAGGACACAATCTACAAGAGCACTCGATAGTATTAGTGCGAGGTGGAAGGGTAAAAGATTTACCAGGAGTTAGATACCACATTGTGCGTGGTGCGCTTGACACATCAGGTGTAGCAGGAAGAACACAAAGAAGATCTAAGTATGGTGCTAAACGCCCAAAAGAAGCAAAAAAGTAATTTAAAAAC
>NZ_CAMLIX010000351.1 GCF_946479975.1 uncultured Flavobacterium sp. | reverse complement strand
GATTAGCGTTAAGCCTTAATCTTCTACCTTTAACCTTTTTTACTATTTTTGCAACCTTTTTTAAAATACAATACCATAATGGCATATTCAAACAATGATCTTTCGCGTTTCTTAGATGCGCAGAATAAACTTTATCTTACTGCTCTTTCTGAAATCGGAAAAGGGAAAAAAGAAACACACTGGATGTGGTTTATTTTTCCGCAAATTAAAGGTTTAGGAAAAAGTGATACAGCTAATCTTTACGCCATTAATGATTTAAAAGAGGCTTCAGATTATTTGGAACATCCTATTTTAGGAAAACATTTAATTGAAATCTCAGAATTATTATTAAGCTTTAAAATGAAATCTGCCGACGGCATTTTTGGAGATTTGGATGCCCGCAAATTACGTTCTTGCATGACCTTGTTTTCTATGACAGAAAATGCAAATCCGATCTTTGAGGAAGTTTTAGAAGCGTTTTTCTCTGGAGAATTAGATCCTTTAACAATATCAATTATTAATTCAACTATAAAATCATCTACTGAGCCTGCTGAAGTATAATAGCATCTCAACGATTTTTAAATTTTAAAGACATTGCTTAGAAAGCAATGTCTTTTTTTTGTGTCTTCAATCTTTATTTTATTCTTTAGGTTTCGTCACATAATAAACTGGAATTCCTGTCAGCATAATTAAAACTCCCCATCCGCAAGTTGAGAATTTTGTAATTAACAACGAAATACAAATTGCCGTTGCAATTAGAATATACGACATTGGTAAAAACGGATAACCAAAAGCTTTATAAGGTCTTTCTGCATCTGGCATTTTCTTGCGTAGAATAAAAATTCCGTAAATCGTTAAAATGTAAAAAATCAAAACAATAATGATTACAAAATCCAACAAATCGCCATATTTCCCCGTAAGACATAATGCCGAAGCCCAAATACACTGCGCCCAAAGCGCCCACGCCGGAACACTTGATTCGTTTAAAACAGCGGCTTTCTTAAAGAATAATCCATCTTTTGCCATTGTGTAATATACTCGCGCACCAGCCATAATTAAACCGTTATTACAGGCAAAAGTCGAAATCATAATCATGATTGCAATAATAAGCGTTCCTATATTTCCAAAAATGTACTGCGATGCCACAACCGCAACACGATCTGATTTTGCTGTTGCAATTTCATCCAAAGGAATTACAGCCAAGTACATAATATTGGTTAAAACATAAATAATCGTTACAATAAAAGTTCCTAAAAACAAACTGAAACCCACATTACGCTTCGGATTTTTAATTTCACCCGCAATAAAAGTAACGCCATTCCAAGCATCACTAGAAAATAAAGATCCTACCATTGCAGCCGAAATTCCCGTAATCAGAGCCGTTCCGCCAATTGGCATCCACGAACCGCTTTCTTTATCAAATGCTCTCGTATTCCATCCATCTGCCCAATTCGCATCCCAAACCGAAGCTTTCGCGGCAAGCGTCAATCCAAAAACAATTAAACCAAGTAATGATAAAATTTTGATAATCGTTAAAACAGTTTGAAGAATTTTACCATTTTTTACCCCTCGGCTGTTAATATAAGTCAGTACAACAATTGTAAAAATAGAAACCAGTTGTGCTGCATTGAGTTTAAACGATCCCAATTCAAACAATATATTTTCGTCACTAAAAGGCTCGTACAAATAAGCTGCAAATTTTGAAAAAGCAACACCAACAGCCGCAATTGTTCCGGTTTGAATCACAGCAAAAAAACTCCAGCCGTACAAAAACGCAATCAGTTTATTATAAGCCTCTTTTAAGTAAACATACTGCCCGCCAGCTTTTGGAAACATCGCACTCAGTTCGCCATAACTCACTGCGGCGATAATGGTGATTAATCCCGAAATCAGCCAAATCAGAGTCAGCCAACCTGCCGAACCTACTTGACGGGCTATATCCGCGCTTACAATAAATATCCCCGATCCTATCATAGAACCAACCACAAGCATGGTTCCGTCTAATAATCCGAGTTCTCTTTTAAAATGTTCTTGGTCGTTTTCTTGCATTTTTAGTGGTTTAGTGTTGGTTAAAGATATACTTTTTTTAGAAATTCCAAATTCGAAAATTCCAAATTCCAATCCTGTTATTATCTATTTATTTGAGTACATCTAAGTTCTAAAAATAATTTGGGCGTATCCCTTCGGGTCGGGCTATCGGCTATATCTTTTATTCCGTTTCTCTCCATAAAAGGATACCGCCTCTATCCCTTACGCAAACACGTTTTCATAAGAACTTTTTGAAGAATTGTCAAATTACGGTTTTCCATAAAATATAACTTTTCGGAGTATTTACATTTGAAATAAGAAAAGAACTTTCATAAAAAAATTAATATGGCTAGAATAATTTTAAAAGATGATAATATAAATCTTAGTTCAGATAGAAAAATTCAAAGACAAGATTTTGTCAGCGAAAGAGACTTACTAAAAAAGCGATCAAAAAAATATTTGGATTTGATTGCTGGACTCGATGCTAAAACATTAACAGATACAATGGGTATAGATAAACTTATGATTGCAATTCAAGAAGAATTCGGTATTGCTGAAATTGCAAGTCTGCCTTTAGGTATTGTTTCGAAATGTTTTTTAGGACATCCTTATGAAGTGCATACTTTAGATCTAAGTGGGAGTCAAATCATTAAACATTATACGGGATCAGAAACAATGGAACCACAATTTGAAAAAGCACGTTCGGTTGCTAAACATAATGCATATGCAATGGTTGAAATCTATAATGACAAAATCATTCTAATACGAGAAGACGGAACCGCATCTAAATTATAAAAACAATAAACTAAATAACTAACTATGTCACAACAAGTAATCTCTTATGCTGACCTTTCCATAATAAATAGTGCGTTAAGGTCTATTAGCTCAGATATGAAAGGTGTTCATTCTGAATTAGGAACATTAAATTTTAAACAAGATCATTTAGAAAGTGAATTGGTAAAACTAGCGGATTCTTTTTCTGACTTTGTCGAAGCTGATTTAAAACACAAAGCTTTACAGCTTGCCGAAACTAGACAAGGAAATCTAAAACAGGATTTACAAATCAAGTTTGGATATTATGCTGAAGTTAGACGAATGGCAACAGGAATTCTTCAGGGTGTGGATACTGGAGTAATAAGCGAAGAAACGCTACGATTCACTACCGAAGAAGTAATGATCAAAGCACCAGGATATTGGTTGGCTCCGGCATTAGTATCTTTAACCGCATGGATACGAAATGATAAAAATACTACAGAAAAAGCTCTGAATGAAGCTTTGAAAAGAGATGATTACAAAACAACCTTATTTTTCATGATGGTTATGCGCCGATTAATGCGTAATGATTCTAGTTTAAAATGGCTTGA
>NZ_CAMLIX010000350.1 GCF_946479975.1 uncultured Flavobacterium sp. | reverse complement strand
CAGGGACAAAGTTTAAATCTTAATATTCCAGCAGAATTGGCAATCAAAGATGTAAACCGTTTAATGATCGAAGCTTGGCAGCAAGGTGTTAAAAGTTTGTACTACCAAAGAAGCCAGAGTGTTTCTAAAGAATTGGTTACAAGTCTTGTTTCTTGCAGCAGTTGCGAATCATAAAAAAAATCAAGCCGAATCTAATATTAGATTCGGCTTTTTTATTGTTTATGAAATATTTACAACGTCTTGTTTTCCTGAGCGAAGTCGAAGGATACACAGTAAGTATATGCTATATGGCTTCAGCATGCGATCCTTCGACTTCGCTCGGGAAGAAAAAAAAAGCGCGTAAAAATCTGTGGAATCATTAATATCTGCGAGAGATGATTTAGTTACACTGTTTTTCCATACAGTTTGTCATGCCGACGAAGGAGACATCTCCACAATCAAAATAAACTTCAAAAAGCTTAAAATCGTTTTCATTTCCTTTTTTTAATGTTATTCTAATTTAATAATCATAAAATATTAATTTAGTACCCAGAATTTATAATCCAAAATCAACAAATACCAACCCGTAAATGGATAATATTACCGTAATTATAATGCTGCTTTTTGGCGTTGCATTTCTAAGTCTTGTTAGTAAAAGATATAATTTTCCAATTCCTATCGTCCTTGTTTTATGCGGTGTTGTGATTAGTGTGGTTCCTGGACTTCCGGTTATTGCTTTGAGTCCAGAAATTGTTTTTATCATCTTCCTGCCGCCACTTTTGTATCATGCAGCATGGCACACAAGCTGGTCAGAATTTAAACAAACAATCCGCCCGATAACTTTGGCGGCTGTTGGATTGGTTTTTTTTACAACAGGATTGGTTGCAGTTGTAGCACATTGGCTTATAAATGATATTTCTTGGCCGTTGGCCTTTTTATTGGGCGCAATTGTTTCTCCTCCCGATGCGGTTTCTGCAACGGCAATTACAAAAGGTTTAGGTTTACACCCAAGATTAATTGCAATTCTAGAAGGAGAAAGTCTGGTTAATGATGCCAGTGGTCTTGTAGCTTATAAATATGCTTTAACAGCAATTACAGCTGGGAATTTTGTTTTATGGCAGGCTGGTTTAAACTTTGTTTTAATGTCGATTCTGGGTATTGGAGTAGGTTTGGCAGTTGGTTTTATAATGTATTACATTCATAAAAGATTTGTCTGCGATGACATTATCGAAGTAACACTTACTTTATTGACTCCTTTTGCATCTTATTTGATTGCGGAGCATTTTCACGGTTCTGGAGTTTTAGCAGTTGTAGCAACTGGTCTATTTTTGGCAGCAAGATCTGGTACGATTTTTTCGCATGAAAGCCGAATTATGACAAATACAATTTGGGATGTTTTAAACAATATTCTAAACGGTTTGATCTTTATTTTAATTGGTTTACAGTTGCGTCAGATTATAGAAGGAATCAGCAATTATTCTGGCAGTTCTTTATTTATTTGGGGATCTGTAATTAGTATAGTTGTTATTGTTGTTCGTTTTCTATGGGTAATTCCAGCGACGATTATTCCGAGAATGCTAAGCAAAAAGATACGTGAAAAAGAAGAATTTGATTATCGCAACATGATTGTGTTCGGGTGGTCGGGAATGCGAGGTGTGGTTTCTATGGCCGCTGCGCTGGCACTTCCATTAATGCTGAATAAAACAGAAGGATTTCCGCTTCGTAATTTGATTATTTATTTAGTTTTCTGCGTTATACTTTCTACTTTGGTTATTCAAGGTCTGACGCTGCCGTGGTTAATTAAAAAGCTTAAAATTCAACGGTATTCTATTTTAGCAGAAGAATATGATGTTCGAAATAAAATTGTATCGCAAACCATCACGCATATCGAAGATAATTTTTCTCTGTTAGATGATGAACTGCTTCACAACATTAAAAGTAAATACGAAGTCAAATTTAATAGACTACAGAAAACAGAACTTCCTGCTAACTTTTTTGGAAACGGAAAAGTACTAGGCGGACAAATTTTCAACGAGTTCACCAAAGTTCAAATTGATCTGCTGAATGTGGAAAGAAGTACTCTCGAAAGCATGCATAAAAAAGGATCTGTAAACGAAGAAATTTTCCGCAAAATAGAAAAAGAACTGGATCTAGAAGAAACTCGTTTGTGGATGGAAATGTACGAAGAGTAGAGTTTTAAAAATCAATTTTTAAATTCCAAATTCCAAACGATTGAGCTTTGTCAAAGTTTAAAACTTAGACAAAGCTTTTTTATTTTTAGCAATTCAACCATTAACCATTAACAACAAACAACTAAATAACTCCCATTTTCTGCATTAAGAAAGTAGCACTTCTGTTTTTACAGATTCCGTTTCGGAGTTTATAATCGAAGTGTAAATCGTTATTTTTTATTTCAACTTCAAAGCATTGGTTGGTAAGAATTTCAGGATATTCGTTTGTTGTTAAGCAGACTTCGATGTCGTGAGTGGCAATTGCGCCGACAGCTTTTTTAGAAATTATTTTTTTGACAACCTCAATTGTTCCGTTTCGTTTATCATCAGAATTTGTTCCTCTTAAAATCTCATCTAATAAAACAAAAGCAGGCTGATTTTCAAGTGCATCCATGATCTGTTTTAAACGTTTAATTTCAGCAAAAAAGTACGATTCGCTATCCGAAAGAGAATCAGACAGACGCATTGAAACTAATACTGGAAGTGGATGTATTTTAGCTTCTGTAGCACAAGCAACTGACCCAATTCCACCAAGTACCATATTGATTCCGAGGCTTCGTAAAAACGTGCTTTTTCCAGACATGTTAGATCCTGTCAAAATCACAAAAGAAAGCGGATGAAAATTGGTGTCATTTCCAACTCTTGTCGCTGGATTTAATAATGGATGACTAAGATTTTTGAATTCAATTTTATAATGAGAATTAATTTCAGGGAAAACAAAATCGGCATTGTTATAAGCTAAATTGGCAAGACTGCTTAAAGCTTCAATTTCGCCAATAATATCCATCCAATTATTGATTTCTGAAGCATAATTTTCTTTCCATTTCAAAAGCGCTTTTAAAACATGAAGATTGAATAAAAACGTTCCGTTGAATAATGTTGCAGTCACAAAATTATTGACAGTATCCATTCTATAAAACAATTCTGAAAGCTGTTTTATATGCTCGCTCGCTTTAGTTTTTTTTAAAATAAGCTGTTTTTGCAGATCAATTAATTTTTTAGATTGAAAAGATTCGTTCTCGATTTTCTCCAGCAAGAAACTATACTGTTTTATGATGGAATGAATGTTATCTGCTTTAGCAATTTCAGATTGAATGCGCTTTATTGATCTTCCTAAGACAATTAAATTGGCAATAAAAATATAAGTCAAATAGGAAAGTAGAATA
>NZ_CAMLIX010000349.1 GCF_946479975.1 uncultured Flavobacterium sp. | reverse complement strand
TAAAAGGTTTTTTGAAAACCAATAATATCGACACCAATTCCCGACTTTGCATGAGTTCTGCGGTTGTGGGTTATAAAAAGACTTTTGGAGAAGATTCTGTTCCAATTGCTTACGATGATATCGAATTGGCAGATACTTTTTTAATTACCGGTGCAAATCCAGCTTGGTGCCACCCTATTCTTTTTAGAAGATTGGAAAAACACAAAGAAAAAAATCCGAAGATAAAGGTAATTTGTATTGATCCGAGACGAACAGATACTGCCGCTTTCGCTGATTTACATTTGCAGATTATTCCAGGTTCTGATATTATTTTATATCATGCGATTGCAAAACGTATAATTGAAAAAGGTCATGTCGATCATGATTTTGTAAAAAACAATGCTGAAAATTTCAAACAATACAAAGATTTAGTTTTAAATACTTCTCTTGAAAAAGCTTCAAAACTTTGTGGAATTCCTGTAAACGACATCAAACTGGCCGCCGATATTATCGGAAAAGCCAAAGGATTTATTTCGCTTTGGGCAATGGGATTGAACCAAAGTGCGGTTGGCGTTGATAAAAATACAGCTTTACTAAATTTATCTCTTTTAACAGGACAAGTTGGAAAACCAGGTTCAGGACCATTTTCATTAACAGGTCAGCCCAACGCAATGGGCGGACGCGAAGTTGGGGGAATGGCGACGCTTTTGGCGGCGCATAAAGACATTGCAAATCCAACTCACCGTAAAGAAGTTGCTGACTTTTGGGGCGTTGACGAGATTTCAGATAAACCCGGTTTAACAGCTACAGAAATGTTTGAAGCTTTAGAATCTGGAAAAATGAAAGCCGTTTGGATTATCTGTACCAATCCGTTAGTAAGTTTACCAGATTCCAGAAGAGCAGAAAAAGCACTACAAAACGCTAAATTCGTGGTCGTTCAAGATATTTCGCATAATGCAGATACGGCCAAATTTGCCGATTTATTATTGCCTGCCGCTGGTTGGTTAGAGAAAGAAGGAACGATGACCAATTCAGAACGTCGTATTTCGTATCTGCCAAAAGGAATTAATGCGCCAGGCGAAGCGCTTCCAGACATTGAAATCCTGATTCGCTTTGCTAAAAAAATGAATTTCAACGGATTCAATTTCAACAGCGCCGAAGAAGTTTACAAAGAACATTGCGCGCTTACCAAAAATACAAACATTGATATTTCATTCTTAAATTATCACCGTTTAAAAACCGAAGGAACTTTTCAGTGGCCCGTTCCAGATTACGGACATCCGGGAACGCCGAGATTATTTACCGATAAAAAATTCTATACACCTTCTGGCAAAGCGATTTTTAATCTGCCAACTTCAATCGAAAATACATCGGTGCCTCCAAATGATGAATTTCCTTTTATTTTAACAACAGGAAGAATTCGTGATCAATGGCACACGATGACAAAGACTGGAAAAGTGTCAAGATTATTAACACATATTCCGAGTCCGGTTTTAGAAATAAATCCGATTGATGCTTTCAAAAACGAAATCAAAAATGGCGATATTGTAGTAGTTTCAAGCAAAAACGGAGAAGTTCGCGTAAAAGCAAAAGTAACCGATTCCATCAAAGAGAAAGTGCTGTTTCTACCGATGCATTGGGGAAAACAACTTGAAAATGATTTAAACAGAACTAATAATTTAACGAATAATGTTGTCGATCCGATTTCAAAAGAACCTGATTTTAAGTTTACGACTGTTTCGATTAAAAAATATGTAAAACCATTTCAGAAAATTGCGATTGTTGGTGCCGGCGCAGCTTCTTTCCGATTCATTCAAAACTATCGTGAATTCAACACAACTGATGAAATTGTTGTTTTTTCGAATGAAGTAAATCCGTTTTACAACCGCGTTTTGCTTCCAGAATATATGACGGGAGAATTTACTTGGGAACAACTTCTAAAAGTCAAAGATGGAGAGACATTCAATAAATTAAAAATTACGATGAAAGCCGGAGTTGCCATCGAAAAATTAGATTCAAAACAAAAAATAATTACAGACAGTCAGGGCGAAACTCACACTTTCGATTCGTTGATTATCGCAACTGGAAGCCGTCCTTTTATTCCTGAAAATGCTCAACTGCATCTTCCTGGGCGTTTTACGGTCAGAAAAAAAGAAGATGCCGATCGTTTGAAAAAACATTTAGACAGCACCAATCTTCCGCCAGAAGAACAGCATGTGGTTATTATTGGCGGTGGATTATTAGGTTTAGAATTGGCCGCAGCTTTAAAACATAAAAAAGTAAAAACCACGATTGTTCAAAGAGCTTCACGTTTAATGGAGCGTCAATTAGATAGAATTTCAAGCAAATTATTGGCTGAAGAAGTTCAGCTTCGTGATATTCAAATTTATTTTGATAATGAGGTTAGTACGGTTTTTGAAACCGATAATCCAAACGAAATTGAAATCGCTTTAAAAAGCGGCAAAATCATTACGGCAAACGCGATTGTTTATACAATTGGAACAATTCCGAACATTGAAATTGCTCGCGAAAGCGGTTTGGCCTGCGGACGTGGTGTAAAGGTAAATCAGTATTTACAAACTTCAAATCCAGATATTTTTGCAATTGGAGAAATAGCCGAATTCCAAAACAAACTTTTCGGAATCACTTCTGCTGCCGAAGAACAAGCTAATATTCTCGCAAATTTCCTTGCGGGCGATATCAGCAGTTATTACAAAGGTTCGATTTTAATGAACATTCTAAAATTAGAAGACATTAACCTTTGCAGTATCGGCGATTTAACCATTCCAGAAAATGACGATTCGTATGAAGAAATTGTTTTTACCGATTTAAAGAAACGTTATTATAAAAAATGTATCGTAAAAGACGATCTTTTAGTGGGAGCCATTTTGATGGGTGATAAAAATGAGTTTGCCGAATTCAAAACCATGATCGAAAGCAAAATCGAATTATCAGACAAACGAAATACGCTTTTAAGAGGAAGCTCAAATGCAAAACCAGTTTTAGGGAAATTGGTTTGTTCCTGCAGTCAAGTTGGCATAGGAAATATCGAAGAAACCATAAAAAGTGGTGTAAACGATTTCACAGATTTATGTAAAAACACGGGCGCAGGTTTAGGCTGCGGAAGCTGTAAAACAGAAGTAAAAGAGATATTGGTGAAGTGTAGAGTTTAGTTTACAGTCGCAGTTTTCAAGTTGCGCACAGTTTGTCATTTCGACGAAGGAGAAATCACACGCGGGATTCGACACAGATTGGAAAACTCACTTTGAGGAATTTCTAGTGCGATTTCTCCTTCGTCGAAATGACAAGATTGTGGTAAAACTTAAAACCTGAAACTTGATAAAATGCAATGTCACCCTGAGCGAATTCGAAGGGCGCTCCAATTGGAATCGGGCTTCGACTTCGC
>NZ_CAMLIX010000348.1 GCF_946479975.1 uncultured Flavobacterium sp. | reverse complement strand
AAGCGATCGAACCATTGAAGAAATTATTCGTATCAACTGACTTTTGTCTGTTGATTTGCCAATATGGATTTTCATTACTTTCGTTTACTGTAGCAAAACCAGGATAATTCTGAACCATCATGTTTCTTACTGGATCGTAAACTTCATATGCTTTTAAATCATTTAAACTAAATGCTCTTGGATGAGAATAAACACCACTAATCGGATTAAAATACAAACCATTTACTGGTCTGTTATTGATTTCCTGAACAACATAATTTCCTGTTACTGCAACACTTAATTTATCATCGAAAAATTTAGCCGTTTGACGAATTCCAAAATTATTTTTCTTTAAGTGATTGCCAGGCATAATTCCTGAAGCATCTGTATTTGCATAAGTTAAACTTGTAGAATTTCCATCAGTTGCTTTGGAAAAAGACATGGAAGTAATTTGAGTAACTCCAGTATTAAAAAAATCTTTCACATCACCTTCAACCTTTTGCTTATTTCCCCAAGATCTTGGATCTCCTGTATTTGAAGTATAATCTGATTGGAATTTTGGCAAATATGCTGCCGAATCAAAATTGGTTACCGAGTTTACATTAAAAGTTTCACTACCAGCTTTCGCTTTTTTAGAAGAAAGCAAAATTACTCCATTCGCACCTTGAGAACCGTATAATACAGAAGCTGCTGCTCCTTTAAGAACTGTCATTCCTTCGTAATCATCAGGATTAATTAATGACGAAATATCTCCCCCATCACGGTTACCTCCAGCTAAATCACCAAATGTACCGTTTGGCTGAGCTGCCCCTGAACTTAACAATGGAATACCGTCAATTACATATAATGGCTGATTATTTACGAAAGATGAATTACCACGAATTACAACTTTCGTAGATCCGCCAACTCCAGAAGAACTTTTTGTTACAGCAACACCAGCAATCTTACCCGCAACTGTATTAATTAAGTTAGCATCTTTTACACGTGTCAACTCTTCACCTTTAAGCTCTTGAGCGGCATAGGTTAAAGATTTTCTTGTCTTTTTAATACCTAAAGAAGTTACGACAACTTCATTTAAAGCATTTGAAGCGCCTTGAGCCATCTTTACATTAATTGTAGCAGCATCGCCAACTACAATTGTTTGAGTTTCTAGCCCTACATAAGTAAAAACTAAAGTCTGTCCTTTTTGAGCTTCAATTGTATACAATCCGTCAAAATCGGTGGTTGCTCCCCTTTGACCTCCTTGTACAGCAACAGAAGCGCCAGGCAATGGCATACCTTCAGAATCTGTAATCACACCTTTAACATTTTTTACCTGAGCAAGAGAAACTTGCGCCGTAAAAACAATCATAAAGATTAAGAAAATTTTTTTCATGTTTATTTTATTTTGTTAGTTATGAGGTAAAATTATTCTTAAGACATTGTTAAAAAAAATAAATTAAACCAACGACAATAAAATTTAAACCAACGACATAAATCATTCAATAATGCGTTTTACGAAAACGTTCTATCTAAGAAATAAACTACCATATAAGTTTATTTTCGAAATTTTATTCAAAAAAATTGCGACTTTACCTTTAATTGTTTAAAGTTGCACAATAATTAAGAATTGTTAAGAAAAACCAAAATTCTCTAACCAAAAAGGCAATTGAAAGAAATTAGAAAAGTTAAATTTGATATTAAGCTTAAAAATCATATTTGGTTTTGGAGCGTTTATTTTACTTTAAACTTTTTAAGATGGGGCGCTTACTTTAACGATTACCCCTATGCGTTTAAATCGAACGTTATTGAATTCTCGTTGGTTATACCTTTAGTATATTTGAACTTGTTCGTTTTAGTTCCGAAATATGTTTTGAGGCAGAAATATATTATGTACACATTTTTGCTTCTGCTGAGTTTGTTTGGAATGTATTTGTTTAAAACTGCATTAACTTATTACATCATATCTGAAAATATCTGGCCAGAAGCCAATAGAGAATATCATCCGTTTGAAATCAACCATATTGTAGCCGTTTGCATTGGCGAACTGTATGTTTTGGCAATGGCATCGTCGGTATATTTAACTTTGACTTGGTTAAGAGAAAGAGAAAGAAACCGATCTTTAAGAGAAAATCAGTTTAAGATTAAATTAAAATATCTAGAAAATCAGATTCAGCCACATTTTTTCTTTAATACCTTAAATAATTTATACGCCTTATCTTTAGAATCTTCCAAGAAGGTTCCAGACGTCATTATCAAACTTTCTAATTTAATGGAATATGTGCTTTATGATGTAAAAGGAACCAAATTTGTGCCGCTAATCAAAGAAATTGATTATATCCAGAATTATATCGAAATTGAAAAATTACGTTTTGAAAATGTCGAAGTAACCATCAATTTAGAATCAAACATTGAAGATGTTGTAGTACCGCCACTAATTTTTATTTCTTTGGTAGAAAATGCTTTTAAACATGGAGGCGTAAACAATAAAAATTTAAAAATAAAAATCAACTGTAAAGTTATCGACAACAAAACGCTTGATTTTGAAATCTTAAATAATTTTGTAATTTCACAAAGTGATAATTCAAAAAGAGGAATTGGTTTAGTCAATACTAAAAAAAGATTAAAATTGATTTACAGAAACAATTTTAGTCTAAAACAAAAAACCAAACTAAACTTCTATATAATCAGATTACAAATACCTACTCAGAATGAAGATTAAATGCGTGTTAATTGATGATGAGCCTTTAGCGATCAAAGTCCTGCAAAATTATTTTACCAATTTTACAGACTTTGAAGTTATAGCAACATTCAATAACTCTTTAGAGGCGCTGGATTTTATCAACAGTACAGCTGTCGATGCCGTCTTTTTAGATATCAACATGCCAATGATGACAGGTTTTGAATTGATTAGTTTAATAGAAAACAAAACGAAAGTTATTATTACGACGGCCTTTAGAGAATTTGCTGCCGAAAGTTATGATCTGGACGTTTTAGATTATTTGGTAAAGCCCATTCCGCTGCCAAGGTTTATAAAATGCATCAATAAAATCACAACCGAATACAATCTCAAAAACAATATTAAAGTCGAGACCTCAAAAGGCGATTCTCATATTTTTATCAAAGTCGATAAAAAAATGATGAAAATTAATATTGAAGAAATCCTTTTTGTTGAAGGAATGAAAGAATATATAAAAGTTGTAACCCCTGATAAAACCTATATTACCCATAAATCTCTTACATCTTTATCTGAAGAATTACCGGCAGACCGCTTCTTAAGAATTCATAAATCTTACGTAATTGCCTTAAATAAGGTAAAATCTATAGAAGGAAACCGCGTTCAGATACAATCTTACAACATTCCAATAGGCAGAAACTACAGTAAAGACGTCAAAAATAAGATATTGGAATAAACATAATTACGAATTACA
>NZ_CAMLIX010000347.1 GCF_946479975.1 uncultured Flavobacterium sp. | reverse complement strand
ACTAACAATTTCCGGCTACAAAAAAGCCAGCGTACTGCGTAAATGCGCGGTTAGCAGCCGTGATTACGGTGCAATTATTCCCTTTGCCAAGGATATTAATCTTAGCGTCCAAACTAATACGAATTTAAAAACTGGCCAGATATGTTTTTTATATTTTTTGGTAAGTAAATATAATTCAATTTTTTCAATTCTGTTTCTGACATGATCTGGACTTGTTAAAACGGCATACTTCAAAAAGTCTTCGCACGCTTCTTTGATATGATGGTATTTAACCTTACCAGGATTTTTGAAGACACTTATGACAATTGGTTGAACGTTCTTTTGATTTTCAATTGTATCGGGATGCATTTCAAAAATTATTCTTCCATCAGGTTGTTGAGAAATAAGTAACGCACCACCTTCGATAACTTCTAATTCACTTTTCATTAATTGTCCTCGACTATTAGTTTCTTTATGAAATCTTCCTGAGGGTCGTTTCCCTAAATAAAATTGAATAAACTTAGAAAAATTAGTTTTGTTTTTTAATGCAGGGTCTCGATCGTCAATTATGTATAAGCTTTCATAATATTTCACCTCTTTTGCATATGATATAACATCTTGAAGTATGCTATTAGCAAGATCACGTAATGATTCCCAATCTTGTCTTGCGTCATGAGCTTTCGTTAAGCTCTGTCTTTTTTTACTGTTTAATTCTTGTAGATGGTTTTTCATATCATGGCTGCTAACGTTTGGCGCATTTGCGTCAGTCGCGATTCAAGCGGACTGAGTTCTCTCTGCCAAGATAAAACTTTCTTCGGGAACTCACAATTTCCGGCTACCTAAAAACCAGCGCACTGCGTAAATGCGCGGTTATATGCCGTTTCTTTACAAGCGATTAGGAATATCCATCATTTGATGTAGCACTCTAACCACCTCGACAATCTCATCTTCGCCTCTTTTGTAAATTATTAAATGCGATTTGACTTTAGCTTGCCGATAACCAAGTTTTACTTTCCCAATATCTTTCCCGGTTTCGAAATCTTCGACAATGAATGAAATTTCTTGGTAGATCATTCGATAATATCGATCCGCTTGCTCAAGTGACCAATTTTCTAATGTGTACAACCAAATTTTATCAATGTCTTCTAATGCTTGACTACTTATTCTATACTTCATTTAGATAAGTATTTTTTACGAAGACTCACTAAATGAGCTTCAGGATCAAAATTTGAAACCATCCCACTTTTTTCTCCAAGTTCGAGTTCGTATCTCAATCGTTTAATTTTTTGCTCCTCTTCTTCAAGCATTCGTAATGCGGATCTAACGACTTCGCTTGCAGATCCAAAACGACCTGAAGCAACTTCTTCACTAATAAATTTCTCAAAATGGTCGCCTAATATTACAGATGTGTTCTTAGCCATAACTTTAAATTTTATTCAAATATACCAGATTCTGGTATAAATTTCAAATTTAGTTACGATTTTTCTGAAATGGCATATAACGTTTCTCGCATTTGCGTCAGTCGCGGTTCAAGCGAACTGAGTTCGCTCTGCCAAGATAAAGTTTATTCGTGAACTAACAATTTCCGGCTACAAAAAAGCCAGCGTACTGCGTAAATGCGGTGTTAGCTGCTGGCCGTTATTCTTTAATTTTTAATTTCTTTAAGACAGCATTTTTTTTCATCTCCAAATTCAAATTGATTTCCTGATTTTGAGTTGATGAATTTGCCAACTCGCAAAGTAGCTTTAAGTTTTTGGTTTCTCCAAACTGAACACCTTTATTCAGGACATCTTTTGAACTCATATATTTATCGAAATATGGCAATATGATTTCGATTATCTTTCTGCTTATATAGTCGGCAAACAAATTGAACTCCTGAGTAATTTGATATGTGTTTTTTAGTTTTGGTTCAAGGCTTGTTATATATGAACCTGAAATAGGTTCATAATTCTTTACAAAAATGTCCGTATCAAAAATTGAAACAATTGCAAATTCGGTTTTTAAATAGTTTGAAGAACCTTGCCAAGATCCGCGAGAATCCAAATGGATAAGGTGAATTATATCATTTGATTTCCTAACTAATTTTCTACCAGATTTTGAAAACCCAAAAGGTGCGAGGTTTTCAATAACAATTATTTCGATTGATTTTTTCGCATTAGCTAATTCTGCTTTTTCAAGAGGCTTATAAAATTTTAAATCTTCCCAATTCATTTTTACGTGTAGTTTTTCGAGGCTTGCAGCTAACGTGTCGCCGGTAAGCGAATTCGCGATGCCAGCGGACTGAGTTTTCTCTGCCAAGATAAAAATTTCTTCGTAAAAATGAACGTTCAACTTACCGAAAACCAGCGCAATTCGCTTACCGGCTGTTGGCTGCAGTAGCTTGCTTCTTAATGATTTTCGAATGTATTATTTATTGGATATGTTCGTAATTTGAAAGCAAGATATGGTTCAAACATTGTTTGTAAGATATCATTCTTTATTTCTATACATTTGAATTCTACAGTTGACAAGTTTAATTTATGGCTTTTAAAAATTTCTATAAATTCTTCAATCTGCATCAACTCTTTTCTTGTTTTCTTTATTTCAATCTTACTAGAATAATCTTTTTTCGCAAGGTTAAACGCAAAACTGGCGCTTTCACTTCCAGAACTTGCTCGCGTATGCCATTGTATTCTATTCCTGATGTTGTTTGCGCGTCCAACATATATTGGTTTCCCTTTATCGTAGAAAACATATACTCCGCGATATTTAGGCAAATCAATTCTTTTTATAAAATCAGACTTGTCAATTGCTTCATATAGTTCTTTAAATAAAGAATCCATTTTCTTTTCATAAGGAACTATTTCTTCTATTTTTTCCATAGGTAATTTAATGTCTCAATTTGATATTGTCTCGTTATGCGGTGCGTTTTACTATTGCAGCCAACGTTTCTCGCATTTGAGAAGTTGCGGTTCAAGCGGACTGAGTTCTTTCTGCCAAGATAAAACTTTCTTCGTGAAACCGAAAGTTCAATCACCCAAAAACCAGCAATTTCTTAAATGCGGTGTTGTGCGATCGTTTCTTGTCATTTGAATAAGCCAATTCCAGAAATAATTGCAGAACTTATTGCGCTTAATTTATTAATTGTTTCCAAGTGATTTGGTCCAAGTTGTTTTTGTAAATTATCAATTTCCAACAATAATTTTTGAATATTATTTTGAATCAATTCTTCTTGACCTTTAAAACCTCCTCGTAGCAAAAAGTCATTGGCTTCAGTTCTTAAGACTAATGATATTGAATTACGACGACAATTCAAGTCTTCAATAAAACCAATTCTTTGAAAATAGACTAACACAGAATTTATATTTTCGAAATCTAAATTCACTTCTTTTAGAAGTTCTTGTACGTCTAAAGAAAAATGACTCTCTGGTTGTAAATTTTCACAAAGACACTCTAAC
>NZ_CAMLIX010000346.1 GCF_946479975.1 uncultured Flavobacterium sp. | reverse complement strand
AACCTTGTTGGTAAAGGTAATTCTCGTGATAGTGTCCACGCAGTGAGCCACTTTTCTATTACATCCGAAGAAACTATATCTTCCATTAGTTGAATATTGATTAGCAATGTATAAAGATAGAAATTTGCAGCAACACCTCCTTATAATTCAAGCCAGTTCGAGTCCTTTTGAACCCCTTTCTTTTGTTTACACTTCATTTATTACAAGAATTACAATTCAGATTTTTTCTCTCCCAAAAAATGCAAAACATCAAAATTAATGTATAGTTGTTAGAAACAATTAAAATCTATAATTCGTTACTTCTCTACACTTCGTTAATAAATTTACGAAATATCGTAAAAAAAAATAGAGCACCAAAAAGTAACAAACTAATAATCAATTAATTAAAAACAAGGCATATTATTTGGATCTCAGTTAAGCAAATTAATTTCACATTGGAAAATATAAAAAAGTGAGATCAACTTCACTTCTTAATGTAGATTAATCGACCCAACTTTTGTTCTACTATACATTTGCAATATAAATATCATAATTATTAAATATTTAATACCAAAACATACAAACTGATAGATTTAATTCTACAATACAAACAAATAGCTAAAAAATTAATTAATCTAAAATTAAAAAATCATGGGTACATTTACAGTAAAAGACGGAACACAAATTTATTACAAAGACTGGGGAACGGGACAACCAATAGTTTTTCATCACGGATGGCCTTTATCAAGTGATGATTGGGATGCACAAATGATGTTTTTCCTAAAACAAGGTTACAGAGTTATTGCTCATGATCGTCGTGGACACGGTCGTTCTGGTCAAAGTTCAGAAGGAAACAACATGGAAACTTACGCATCTGATATTGCTGAATTAACAGCAGCTCTTGATTTAAAAGATGCCATTCACATAGGTCACTCAACTGGCGGTGGTGAAGTAATTCGCTATGCTGCAAAATACGGAAAAGGCCGCGTTGCAAAAGCAGTAATAATTAGTGCTGTAACACCAATCATGATTTTAAACGAATCAAATCCAGAAGGCGTGCCTTTGTCTGTTTTTGATGAAATTAGAGAAGGAACTGCATTTAACAGAGCACAATATTTTTATGATTTTCCAATACCATTCTACGGCTGGAATCGTGAAGGAACAACGGTTCATGAAGGCATCAAACATAATTGGTGGCGTCAGGGAATGATGGGTTCTGTTTTAGCACATCATGACGGAATTAAAGCTTTCTCTGAATCTGATTTTACAGAAGATTTAAAGAGTTTAGACATTCCGGTTCTTGTTTTACATGGAGAAGATGATCAGATTGTACCTTACGGACAAGCGCCAAGAGCAGCAAAACTGCTGAAAAACGGAAAATTAATTTCTTACCCTGGATTTCCTCATGGTATGCCAACTACAGAAGCAGCAACTATCAACAAGGATATTTTGGCTTTTATCAAATAAGCACTCTAATAGTCATAAAAACTGCCTGCAAAGGCTCCTTTACAGGCAGTTTTAATCTTAAAAAAATTATGAGTACATCACAACAACCTTATTTTGATACCGTTACCGAAGCTTTGCAATGGCTGAACACACAGGGTTTTACAGAAAATTTCAATCTTGATGTAAACTGTATCCGATATAACAACAACACCAAAAGTATGTCGCCAGAAGAATTTAAAATTGAATATTTATTCCGTTTTGAAGGCGATACCGATCCTGGAGATGAAGATATTGTGTACGGTATTATATCTGAAAACCATAATATAAAAGGTGTTCTTACCAGCGCTTTTGGAATCTATGCCGATTCTGTTTCTGCCGAAATGATCCGCAAACTTTCCACACATTAATACCAATACCTTTTTAATAAAAAACCAAAAGTTGAGTGCTTCACTGCCTTAACTCATTATAACTCTTAAAAATAAACTCTTATGAAACCATCATTAAATTTATTATCCCCAGATAATCACGCTTTAGTATTAATCGATTTTGAAGGACAAATGGCTTTTGCTACAAGTAGTATTCCATTGAGCGAATTACGCACGAATGTGGCTATTGTAGCTGGAGCATCTAAAATTTTTAATGTAAAAACAATTGTAACAACCGTTGCCGAAGAAAGTTTTTCTGGCCCGGTTTTTCCAGAGCTTGAAGAATTTTACCCAATTGCGACTTCAGGATATATTGATCGTACAACAATGAATACTTGGGAAGATGAAAACGCTTACAAAGCAATTACTGCAACACAAAAGAAAAAAATAGTTCTTGCCGGATTATGGACAGGAGTTTGTATTGTGGGTCCAGCTTTATCTGCAATTCAAGAAGGTTATGAAGTGTATGTAATTACAGATGCCTGTGGCGACGTAAGCGCTGAAGCACACGAACGTGCAGTACAAAGAATGATCCAAGTTGGCGCACAGCCTGTTACTTCTATCCAATATTTATTAGAACTTCAAAGAGATTGGGCACGCGAAGAAACATACGCTCCAGTAACGAATTTAATGAAAAAATACGGTGGTTCTTATGGTCTAGGTATCCATTATGCGCACAACATGTTGAAACACTAATTGAATTTCTGCATCAAAAATTATAAATCTCTTACGCTTCGTTATCTTGAAATCATCAAAAGCCATATCGCCAATTAAAGTCCTCAGTATAATTGTTCTTTCTTTTCTGCTACAAAATACTGCATCGGCTCAAAGTTTTAAGCTGTTGCGCTATGATGAAAATTATGAGTTCTTAAAAGATTCCAATCGAAACTTTTATGAAAATCTAAAATTCATTCCGCTAAACAAAAAAAAGGATATTTATATGTCTTTGGGCGGTGAAGCACGATATGAATATGTTGATTTCAATAATGAAGATTGGGGAAGACTCAACATTGGCCACAATAATTTCTTACTGCAGCGCTACGATCTTCATGCCGATATTCATTTAGGAAAAACCTTTAGAGTGTTTGCACAATTGCGAAGTGCCTTGCAAGACGGACGTGTCAATGGGCCGCGTGGTATAGATGAAGATCAGTTAAATGTTCAGAATCTCTTTTTAGATGCTAATGTTTGGCAAAATCAGGATAAAAAAATAACCCTGCGCGCCGGAAGACAAGAACTGGATTATGGTTCCGGGCGATTAATTTCTGTACGGGAAGGTCCAAATGCGAGACTTTATTTTACAGGAGGAAAAGTAATGTATTCTTCTGCCCGACTTTCAATTGATGCTTTTGCTATGATGGCAGATACCGTTTACAAGGGCGTTTTTGACAACAAGATGTCAAAACAGTTGAATCTTTGGGGAACTTATTCTAAAATAATAATTCCGAAAGCAGGAAATCTTGACTTTTATTACCTTGGAATAAGAAGAGATTTATCTGTTTTTGAAGAAGGAATTGCACCAGAAAAAAGACATACAGTAGGAACAAGATTTTGGAAATACGGCGGCGGTTTTATTTACAATCTAGAAGCG
>NZ_CAMLIX010000345.1 GCF_946479975.1 uncultured Flavobacterium sp. | reverse complement strand
AAAATATACCAATTCAGGAACTTATACTAATAAAGTTGGATGTGAAACCAGAACTCTAATACTTACTATCACCAATTCTACAAATTCAACTCAGACTGAAACAGCTTGTGACAGCTATACTTGGCCGGTAAACGGAACCAAATATACTGCGACAGGTATTTACACTTATACTGTAGGATGCGATACGAAAACTTTAAACCTTACTATCACCAATTCTACGAGTTCAACTCAGACTGAAACAGCTTGTGACAGCTATACTTGGCCTGTAAACGGAATCAAATATACTGCGACAGGTATTTACACTTATACTGTAGGATGTGATACTAAAACTTTAAATTTAACGATTCACAATTCTTCTACAATTGAAAAAACAGTAGGCATAAATGCTGGTATTTTAACAGCCAATCAAATGGGTGCAACATATCAATGGTATAAATGCCCGAATACCTTGTTATTCAATGAAACTAATGCGTCTTATACACCATCAACTGTTGGAGATTACAGAGTCGAAATTAAAGTTGGTGAATGCAGCATTTCTTCAGATTGTATTACTGTAACAACATTAACTGTAGATCAATTTGAATCTAATGAATTTAAAATGTATCCTATTCCAAGTAGAGGGACTTTAAATGTTGTCACGAAATATGAGGGCAATTACATCATAATAGATGCATCAGGAAAAATTGTAAAAACGATTACTTTAGACGCAAATATTGTAAATACACTTCATTTAGATAATTTGACTGATGGTGTTTATTTAATCAAAAATTTAAATAAAAATAACTTTAAAGCCCAGAAGTTTATAATTAAAAGATAAACTTTTATAAGTAAATATAAAATCCCAAATTACAAATAGTAGTTTGGGATTTTTTTTGTATGTAAAAAATCTTACTTTTAGAGTCCCAAATTTTTACATATGAAAAACTTACTTTTCGTGATGGCTTTTCTGCTCGCAGCAGAAAGTCAATCGCAAACACAGTCATTTCCCGCCAATAAGGTGTACGGAAATGGACTTATGGCGACTACAAGAAATAGTCTCGACGCCCAAAACAACTATTCTACTTGGAAAACAAATTTTGTTGAAAGCTGTAACAACAATCGTTATCGGGTAAAATTTGATGATTCTTCTAAAACAGTTTCAGAAGGAATTGGTTACGGAATGTTACTTTCTGCTTACATGGCCGATAAACCTTTATTTGACGGACTTTGGCTGTATTACAAAGACAATGTAAACAGCAATAAAGTAATGAATTGGAAAATCAACGGCTGTTCTGGAATTGACGGAGCAAACGGAGCAACCGATGCCGAACTAGATGTCGCATTTGCACTTATTGTTGCCGATTATCAATGGGCAAGTGCTGGAACTATCAACTACAAAAGTGATGCGACAGCTTTAATTACTGCAATTAAAAATTATGAGGTTGAAGCCAATACTTTTGTTTTAAAACCTGGTGATCAATTCGGCGGAAGCCAGCTTACAAATCCGTCGTACTTCTCTCCTGCTTACTATCGCGCTTTTGGAGCTTTTACAAATGATGTTGCATTTTGGAATCAAGTCGCTGCAAAAGCTTACACCCTTATCAATAATAATTTAACGCAGAATAATGCCGTTGGCGGCTTAGTTTCAGATTGGTGTCAAGTATCTGGAGCTTATTCTTCTCAAGCTGGAGGTTATGCCAACGGTGGAAAAATGTATACTTACGACGCCGTAAGAACACCTTGGAGAATTGCAGTTGATTATCTTTGGTATGGAAGTGCTGATGCTAAAACGTACAGCAAAAAATCATCAGATTTTGTTCGTGTAAATCTTGGTGGTACTGCAAATATCAAAGACGGTTACAACCAAAACGGAACCGTAAGCGGACAATGGCACAATGCTACATTTGTTGGTTCGTTTGCCTGTGCTGCAATGGGTGGCGAAAATCAAGCACATTTAGATGCTTCATACGCTGATTTAAAAGGCTTGAATGATCCTAACAGCTACTTTAATCATACCCTAAAAACTTTATATTCCTTTTTATTAACTGGTAACTTTTATCTGCCCCCAACTGCAAATTTATCCAATGAAAATTTTGATCTTGAAAAATCTACTGTTACGCTTTTCCCAAATCCGAGCACTGATAGAATCACAATTAAAGCACCTCAGCAATCAACTATTTCAATAATTTCTCCTTCTGGAAGTGTAATTCATCAACAAAAAACAATTTCCGAAAGCACAGAAATCAATTTAACCAATCAAGCTTCTGGAGTTTATTTCGTAAAAATATCCAATGATGATTTCAAAAGCATTACCAAAAAAGTGATTTTGAAATAATCTTAAAAATAGAAAACTCCCAAATCTCAGTTGATATTTGGGAGTTTTTTTATATAAATATTTCAGTTTTTTGGAATTTGGAATTTAAAAAAATTGGAATTTTCTACAAAATCATAGTCAACTGAATTCTCTTTCTATCTTCATCAACCTCAGTCACTTTTACATCAACATGCTGATGCAATTTCACCACTTCGTTTACATCGCTTACAAATCCTGCTTTTAGCTGTGAAATATGAACCAAACCGCTTTCTTTAATTCCGATGTCAACAAAACAGCCAAAGTTGGTAATGTTATTCACAATTCCTGGAAGAATCATTCCAGTTTTTACATCTTTGATTGATTTCACATTGGCATCAAATTCAAAAACCTTTGCCGACTTTCTTGGGTCCAATCCTGGCTTTTCAAGCTCTTTTATGATATCTTTTAGCGTAAGTAAACCAATTTCAGGTGTCACATACTTTTCGGGCTTAATAAGCGCTGTTTTCTCTTTGTTTGCAATTAATTCATTCAAAGAAATATTTAAGTCCTTCGCCATTTTCTCCACAACCGAATAAGCTTCTGGATGCACAGCCGAATTATCCAGCGGATTTTTAGCATTTGTAATTCTAATAAACGCCGCTCCTTGCTGATACGCTTTATCTCCTAAACGTGGCACTTTTTTCAGTTGTTTTCTGTCTTCAAAAGGTCCATTTTCAGAACGATATTGTACAATGTTTTCAGCAAGCTTCTCCCCGATTCCACTCACATAACTTAATAAATGTTTACTTGCGGTGTTGATGTTAATTCCAACCGAGTTTACGCAGCGAATTACCGTATTATCTAATTCTTCTTTTAATTTCGTTTGATCTACATCATGTTGGTACTGTCCTACTCCAATTGCTTTTGGATCAATTTTTACCAATTCGGCCAACGGATCTGAAAGTCGTCTTCCAATGGAAACCGAACCACGAACCGTTACATCGTAATTAGGAAATTCTTCTCTGGCAATTTTTGAAGCCGAATAAACCGACGCCCCTGCCTCAGAAACAATAAAAACCTGAATTGGTTTATCAAAAGCTATTTTTTTGATGAAAAATTCAGTTTCGCGCGAAGCAGTTCCGTTTCCGATAGAAATCGCATCTATGTGATACGCATTTAGCATCG
>NZ_CAMLIX010000344.1 GCF_946479975.1 uncultured Flavobacterium sp. | reverse complement strand
CGTGTTTTGCGGGGTGCAAATGTAAAAAGCATTTTCAAATCTCACAAGCTTTTTTAAACCTTTTTTGAAAATAAATTTTCTTATGGTTAAATCTTCTTGCCAGTATTTCGATGAACTTCTTCGCTTCTGCGGGTGCAAAAGTACCACCTTTATTTACATCTGCAATACTTTTCATTATATTATTTCCATGTTTTTTTGTTCTTTTTTCTTAACTCATTGGTAACGGATTGTTTACAATTTCATTTTTTCTGACGACGCGTAGGAATTTTCCTTTTTTACATCTGGTTTTCTCGATTTTGCTCGCTTTTCAATTCCAACTATTGAAGATTATTCATTCGCATCGGCTATTTTTTGTCTTTTATTGTGGTTATTGAAACACTGTATAGCCGTAAAACTTCTTATGAAACCAAGTTTCCTAGCCCCGATGGGAGGGAAAATCCTTTTTGGGCCGGGGTTCGGCCCGAAAAGATTGGAAGGAACAGCGGGAAAAAGCTCCTCATTAAAAACAATATTCAATTTTTAAATCCCAGATTCCAATATCTGCCTTGAAAGGCTTCGGCTGCGCTCAGCCGGACAAAAACTTGCTCTTCTTATATATGTATAAAAAATAAACCCGGCAGGTTTTGGAAAATCTGTCGGGTTGGAGAACATGACTTAATCTTGTATATAATAGAGTTCAAAAAGCATTCTTATATATAATAAAGTAAACTTCTACTTATATATTGTATGTGTTTTTGTAATCACGTATATTTGCATTCACAAAATTATAAACAATGATCAAGATTACATTACCCGATGGGTCAATCAGAGAGTTCGCTCAAGGCGTAACTCCAATGGAGGTCGCTAAAAACATTAGCGAAGGTTTTGCTAGAAACGTGATTTCAGCATCTTTTAATGGTACAACTATTGAAACCGAAACTCCATTGACGACCGACGGTAATCTTATATTATATACTTGGAATGATGCGGAAGGTAAAAAAGCTTTCTGGCATTCGACTTCGCACGTAATGGCACAAGCTCTTGAGGAATTGTACCCAGGAATTAAATTAACTCTTGGACCTGCAATTGCTAATGGTTTTTATTATGATGTTGATTTTGAAGATCAGAAAATTGTTGAAGCTGATTTTAAAAAGATTGAAGATCGCGTTCTTGAGATTTCGAGAGGGAAACACGAATTTAAAATGCGCCCAGTTAGTAAAGCTGATGCATTAGAGATGTACAAGGACAATGTTTACAAAACGGAATTGATTTCGAATCTTGAAGACGGAACAATCACTTTTTGTGATCATGCTACTTTTACTGATTTGTGTCGTGGTGGACATATTCCGAATACTGGAATCATCAAAGCTTTTAAAGTTATGAGTGTTGCCGGTGCTTACTGGAGAGGTGACGAGAAAAACAAACAGCTGACTCGCGTTTACGGAACTTCTTTCCCTAAACAAAAAGATTTAACTGAATATCTTGAACTTCTTGAGGAAGCGAAACGTCGTGATCACCGTAAATTAGGAAAGGAACTTGAATTATTTGCTTTCTCTCAAAAAGTTGGCCAAGGTTTACCTTTATGGTTACCAAAGGGCGCTGCTCTTAGAGAGCGTTTGGAGCAGTTTTTGAAAAAAGCACAGAAAAAAGCTGGTTACGAGCAAGTTGTTAGTCCACATATTGGTCAGAAAGAATTATATGTAACTTCTGGTCACTATGCGAAATATGGCGCAGATAGTTTTCAGCCAATTCATACTCCTGCCGAAGGTGAAGAGTTTTTATTGAAGCCAATGAACTGTCCTCACCACTGTGAAATCTACAACGTAAGACCTTGGTCTTATAAAGATTTACCAAAGCGTTATGCTGAATTTGGTACTGTATATAGATATGAGCAATCTGGAGAATTACACGGTTTAACTCGTGTTAGAGGGTTTACTCAGGATGATGCTCACATTTTCTGTACTCCAGAGCAATTGGATGAAGAGTTCAAAAAAGTAATTGACCTTGTATTATATGTATTTGGTTCATTAGGTTTTGAAAACTTTACTGCTCAAATTTCATTGAGAGATCAGGAAATCAGAGAGAAATATATTGGTACTGATGAAAACTGGGAGAAAGCAGAAAATGCAATTATTAACGCTGCTGCAGACAAAGGTTTAAATACTGTTGTTGAATATGGCGAAGCAGCATTTTACGGCCCGAAACTGGATTTCATGGTTAAAGATGCCTTAGGAAGACAATGGCAATTAGGAACAATTCAGGTAGATTATAACTTACCAGAACGTTTTGACTTGACTTACAAAGGTGCTGATAACGAATTACATCGTCCTGTGATGATTCACAGAGCTCCTTTTGGATCTATGGAACGTTTTATAGCAATTCTTCTAGAGCATACAGCAGGAAATTTCCCACTTTGGCTAATGCCTGAGCAGGCTATTATCTTGTCTTTGAGCGAGAAATACGAAAATTATGCTAAAAAAGTTTTAGATTTGCTAGAAAATCACGAAATTCGCGCCCTAATTGACAATCGAAACGAAACAATCGGCAAGAAAATTAGAGATGCAGAAATGCAAAAAATCCCATTTATGCTGATTGTAGGTGAAGAAGAAGAGAAAAATGGAACAATTTCTATTCGCCGTCATGGACAAGAAGGAAAAGGCAATATTACCGTTTCTATCGAAGAATTTGCTTCGATTGTAGACGAAGAAATAAAAAAGACATTAAAAGTATTTACAGTTTAACTTAAATTAGAGAGTCATAGCAATAAGAAGCAACAGAGGTTTTCAACCTCGAGTAGAAAAAAAAGATGCACATAGAATAAATAACCTTATTCGTGGCGTGCAAGAAGTGAGATTAGTAGGTGAAAACATCGAACCAGGTGTTTTTAAACTTGCTGATGCTTTACGATTAGCGGATCAATTTGAATTGGATTTGGTTGAAATTTCACCAAATGCAGAACCGCCGGTTTGTAAAATCATGGATTACAAAAAGTTTGTTTACGAGCAAAAGAAAAGAGATAAAGCATTAAAAGCTAAATCTTCTCAGGTTGTGGTAAAAGAGATCAGATTTGGTCCTCAAACTGATGAGCACGATTACGAATTTAAAAGAAAGAACGCAGAAAAATTCTTAAAAGAAGGATCAAAATTAAAAGCTTTTGTATTCTTTAAAGGACGTTCTATTATCTATAAAGATCAAGGGCAAATTTTATTACTGCGTTTGGCAACAGATTTAGAAGAGCATGGTAAAGTTGAAGCTATGCCTGTTTTGGAAGGAAAGAGAATGATCATGTTCATTGCTCCGAAGAAGAAAAAATAGTGTTCAGTTTACAGTTTTGAGTATTCAGTATGAAACTTAAAATCTGAAATCTGAAACAACAATAAATAAGTAAGTAGGAATAAATTAAAACACTAGGAAAAATGCCTAAAATGAAAACAAAATCTAGCGCTAAGAAACGTTTTAAAGTTACTGGCTCTGGAAAGATTAAAAGAAAGCATGCTTTTAAAAGTCA
>NZ_CAMLIX010000343.1 GCF_946479975.1 uncultured Flavobacterium sp. | reverse complement strand
TCTTAGTTTACAGTCTTAGTTTACAGTCTTAGTTTACAGTCTTAGTTTACAGTCTCAGTTTACAATCTAGTAAAACTGAAAACTAAAAACTGAGACTGCAAACTTCCCTACCTTCCCATATAAATCAAAAGAACGGAAATATCACTTGGTGATACTCCGCTGATTCTTGAAGCCTGAGAAATTGTTACAGGACGAATCTTGCTTAATTTTTGTTTTGCTTCAATCGACATTGATTTAATTTTATTGTAATCGAAATTTTCAGGAATTTTTACATCTTCTAAACGATTTAGTTTATCAGCGTTATTTCTTTCCTTTTCGATATAGCCAGAATATTTTACCTGAATTACGGCTTGCTCTACAATTTCTTCGTCCAATTCATTTTCTTGGATATAATCAGAAACTTTTTCAAATTTCAGCATATCTTCTAATTCAACCTGTGGACGAGAAAAAATCTTAAACATTTTATCTCCTTGCGAAATCGGAGCCGATTCTTTTGCCTCCAAAATCGGATTTGTTTCTGCAATACTTACACTCGTTTCTTTAAAAAACGAAACCATCTTTTCAGACTCGTTCAATTTTCTTTCCATTCTTCTCAAACGAGCTTCAGACGCTAAACCGATTTCATGTGACATTGGAGTCAATCTGAAATCAGCATTATCTTGACGCAACAAAGTTCTATATTCTGCTCTTGATGTAAACATTCGATATGGTTCTTCCGTTCCTTTGGTAATCAAGTCATCAATTAAAACTCCAATATACGCTTCATCACGTTTTAGAATTAATGGTTCTTTTTCATGCACTTTTAAATGCGCATTAATTCCAGCCATCAAACCTTGAGAAGCTGCTTCTTCATATCCTGTCGTTCCGTTAATCTGTCCGGCAAAATATAATCCTTCAACTAACTTGGTTTCCAAAGTATGTTTCAATTGTGTCGGCGGAAAGAAATCATATTCGATTGCATAACCTGGACGAAAGAATTTCACTTTCTCAAATCCAGCAACAGAACTCAACGCTTTAAATTGAATATCTTCTGGAAGTGAAGTTGAAAATCCGTTTACATAAACTTCACACGTATTCCAACCTTCTGGCTCAACAAATAATTGATGACGCTCTTTATCTGCAAAACGATTTATTTTATCTTCAATCGACGGACAATATCTTGGACCTAAACTTTTGATCCTTCCGTTAAACATTGGCGAACGATCAAAACCTTCTCTCAAAATATCATGTACATCCAGCGACGTATATGTCATGTAACAAGAACGCTGATGCGTTAGCGGAGAAGTTATATCTGAATAAGAAAACTTATCTGGCTTTGCATCTCCTTTTTCTTCATTCATTTTAGAATAATCCAAAGAACGTCCATCTACTCGAGGTGGCGTTCCAGTTTTCATTCTTCCAGCTTCAAAACCTACTTTGATCAAATCTTCGGTAATTCCGGTTGCAGCACTTTCTCCTGCTCTTCCTCCTCCAAATTGTTTTTCTCCGATATGAATTAAACCATTCAAAAAAGTTCCGTTTGTCAAAACGACAGATTTGGAACGAATCTCCACGCCAAGCGAAGTTTTAATTCCTTTTATCTTTCCGTTCTCAATAATTAACCCTTTTACCATTTCTTGGTAAAAATCTAAATTTGGAGTTCCCTCCAACATCATTCTCCATTCTTCTGCAAAACGCATTCTATCACTTTGAACTCTCGGCGACCACATTGCAGGTCCTTTCGATTTATTCAACATCTTAAACTGGATCGCAGTCTTATCTGAAACAATTCCTGAATATCCTCCAAGTGCATCAATTTCGCGAACAATCTGTCCTTTTGCAATTCCGCCCATCGCTGGATTGCAAGACATCTGTGCTATGTTCTGCAAACTCATTGTAACCAATAAAGTTTTCGATCCCAAATTTGCAGCCGCAGCCGCAGCTTCAGAACCAGCATGACCAGCACCAACCACAATAACATCGTATTCTTCTAAAAACATTTTGTTTTATTATTCTCCAAAAACCGCTGACACGGTTTCTAGAATTACATTTATATTTTCCTGTTCCACGTGGAACGATTATTTTGAATTTCAATTTTTGAATTTCCAAATTCAAAATCTAAAACCTGTAACTAGAATTCTTAAATTAAATCTTTAAATCAAAATGTTTCACGTGAAACATTTTTAAAACTTCATCAAAATTCATTTGAAATTCTCTTTAGAATTACCAGTAAGATTTCACTTAAAACTTTTTTGAATTCACTTTACAAATCGTTCCACGTGGAACGATTTAATCCAAATTCGAATCTTTACATCTCGTTACACGTGGAACGAAATATTATCAAAAACTCTAAATATGCTTCACGTGGAACGTTTTAAAACTAAACCTTAAAACGTTTCACGTGGAACACTGTTTATTCTAAAGAAGTTTAATTACTGTTCCACGTGAAACATCTTCATTTTTTCTTCTTCTTTTAATCTCATTAACTGAGCTTCTTCTTCAGATTTATCTTTGTATCCACAGTAATGAAGTATACCATGTGACAGCACTCTTTTCAATTCTTCTGCAAATGAAACATTGAAGTCTTTTGCATTGTCTGCTACACGTTCTACAGAAACAAAAATATCTCCATTCAATTCGTTACCAACAGAATAATCAAAACTAATAATATCTGTAAGTGTATCATGATCTAAGTATTCAACGTTGATCTTATGAAGATATTCATCATCACAAAATATATAATTGATCTCTCCTTCATTCTTCTTTTCAGAAACAATTACAGCGCTTAACCAGTCGCTAAAAGCTTGCTCGTCTCCTAAAGTAAAATCTGTTTCGTAATTAAAATTTATCATTTTGTATTAAAGTATTCTTGAACCTTTTGATTAAAATTCGAGCGCAAAGGTAGTGATTGTCTGTTTAATATCTCTACACTGTTTAAATATTCAAGTAATGAACTTGGTAATGCGTTTGAACGATTTGTAAAATCAGCTTTATTAGTTTCAGATTGTCTTTGCGTATCTTGTCCTTGTTGTTGTACTGCATTGTTTAATTTCCATAATTCTTGTTGAATATTTAATATACGTTGCAGGTTTTCATTCTTAAAACCTTTGTTTAAAATCTGCTTTTCAGATTGTTTCATTTGGTCTATTACAGATTTACCTTGAGAGTCTAAACCTTTCTTCGCTAACTCTTTTTGCAATGCCTCTCTCAGTTTAACTTGTTCTTTGTAAATCTCCATAATTGCTTCTGCATCGCCTTCTCCATCTTCACCTTCATTACCATTTTTATCTCCTTTACCACTCTTTCCATCTTTATCAGAAGAACCTTTATCTCCACTCTTGCTTCCTTGTCCGTCTTTACCCTGACCCTCTTTTCCTTGTCCGCTTTGTCCTTGCCCAGACTTTCCATCCTTTCCTTCGCCGGGTTTATCACCAGGTTGTTGTCCAGATTTTATTCCGTCTTTCATCTTATCGGCAAGACCTTTTTGTTTCTGAATAATATCCGGTAATTGCA
>NZ_CAMLIX010000342.1 GCF_946479975.1 uncultured Flavobacterium sp. | reverse complement strand
ACAGATCCTTACTTGAGCGGTACATTAACAAAGAATTCTCCAAACTTTGGAGTGGGAGCTTACTTTCATTCTTCAAAATGGTATGCAGGATTATCAGTTCCTATGATTTTGGAAACTAAATTTGATGAGAATGTCAAGACTTCCTTTGCTTCTCAGAAAATGCATTTTTATGCAATTGCGGGTTATGTTTTTGATTTAAATAATAATTTAAAATTCAAACCTGCAACCTTGATCAAAGCTGTTGATGGTGCACCGTTGGCAGTTGATATTTCTGCAAATTTTTTAATTCGGGACCGACTGACTTTAGGAGTTGCCTATAGATGGGATGCTGCGGTGAGTGCTTTGGCAGGATTTCAGATTACACCGGGCTTAAACATTGGATATGCCTACGATTATGATACTAGGGAAATAAGTAATTACAACTCGGGTTCGCATGAAATTTTCCTTCGCTTTGATTTGTTTTCAACGACCAAATACAGGTTAGTAACTCCAAGATTTTTTTAATAACTTGAAAAAACACGACCCATGATTTGTAAAAAACGGTATGTAGTTTTTACTTTATTCTGTTTCCTTTTTTTACCTCTTAAAAGCATACTGGCTCAAGGTAAAAAATTAGAGAAAGCAGATAAAGAATATAATGAACTTGCTTTTAAAAAGGCAGCAAAATTATATGAAGAGATTGTCGAAAATGGGAATCCCTCAAATGATGTTTATCTTAAATTAGGAAATTGTTATTATTACAATGGCAATTACAAAGAGGCGGCAACACCTTATTCCAAAATCCTAAATACCTCCAAAGGACTGGATGATGAATATTATTTTAGATATGCACAAGCACTAAATAGTCTAGAAAAATATGACGAAGCTGCTTCTGTTTTAAAAACGTATTATTCCTTGGCAGGAAAAACAGATACAAGCGATAAGTGGAAAGAATACAAACGGTCATCGGATATAAAAAAGCAGTCTGGACGTTACAATATTGAAGCTGTTGCTATCAATTCAGAGGCTTCTGATTTTGGTACGGCTTTTTACGGAAGGGATAAAATAATGTACACTTCGGCAAAAGATACTGGAATAGTTTTCAAACGAAAGCATGCATGGAACGATCAGTCTTTTTTGAAAATTTATACAGCAGATATTGATGCAAATGGAGGACTTGTGAATGCCGCTAAGTTAAAAGGTGATGTAAATACAAAATACCATCAGAGTTCTCCGGTTGTAACAAAAGATGGGAAAAAAATGTTTTTTACCCGAAATAACTATATCAACGGTAAACTTGGTGCAGATAAAAAAGGTATTTCGAATCTAAAAATATATACAGCAGACAATGTGAATGGGGAATGGAAAAATGTCAGAGAACTGGCTTCTCCAATAAATAGTAACGAATTTTCATCTGCACATCCTGCTCTGAGTCCAGACGAAAAACAATTGTATTTTGCATCAGATCGAAATAATAAATTTGGAAATACAGACCTTTATGTTGTAAGTATTAGCGAAGGAGGAATAGTAGGCAACGATCTCACTAAACTTAGTGATGAGATCAATACACCAGGAAAAGAAACTTTTCCTTTTATAGACTCTAATGGAATTTTATACTTTACTTCAGATGGGCATCCGGGTATTGGAGGTCTTGATGTATTTGCAGCGAAGAAAAACAGTGACGGTGCTTATAACGTAGTAAATGTTGGAGACGGCGTTAATACTGTAGATGATGATTTTGCATATGTTATAGATAATCAAAGTAAAAGAGGGTATTTTTCTTCAAGTCGGAATGGGAGTGATGATATATTTACATTCGTAGAAAACAAACCAGTGAATTTTGATTTAGAAAAGAAAATAGACTTAGTGGTTGATAATCAAGTTGTAAAAGTTAACGATCAAGACAATCTGACATCAAAGTTAAATTTACTTCCCATTTATTTTGATTTCAATGACTATTCCATTAGAAAATCATCTAGAAAAGAACTGAATACGATTGTTGATGTCATGAAAAACCAGCCTGTAATTACTATAAAGGTTAATTCGTATACAGACAGTCGCGGAAAGGATGAATTTAATATGAAACTTTCTCAAAAGAGGGCAGATGCTACTGTTAAGTACATTATTAATGCAGGTATTGACAAAGATAGAATTAGTGGCGAAGGATTTGGCGAAACAAAATTGCAGAATAACTGCTCAAATGGAGTCAAGTGTTCTGAGGCCGAACATGAATTGAATAGACGTTCTGAATTTATAATAAGTTTGAAATAGAACTATTTAAATAAAACAGAAAGTAGTATTACAAAAAAAGGAGAAAATTTTAATTTTCTCCTTTTTATTTTTATATAAAGTATTTCAAACTTGAAACCTGAAACAAAAAACTATTTTAAACCATATCTTCTGGTTTTACCCAAGCATCAAAATCTTCTGGAGTAACGTAGCCTAATCTAACAGCTTCTTCTTTAAGTGTAGTTCCATTTTTATGGGCAGTTTGAGCAATTTCTGCTGCTTTGTAATAACCAATTTTGGTGTTCAAGGCAGTAACCAGCATAAGTGAATTATCTACTAATTCTCTAATTCGTTTATGATTTGGTTCAATTCCCTGCGCGCAATGTTCATCAAATGAAACACAAGCATCTCCTAATAATTGTGCCGATTGAAGAAAGTTGGCCGCCATTACAGGTTTGAAAACATTTAATTCATAATGTCCCTGCATACCGCCAATTGCAATTGCCATATCGTTTCCTATAACTTGAGCGCAAACCATTGTTAGAGCTTCACATTGTGTTGGGTTCACTTTTCCTGGCATGATAGAAGAACCCGGCTCGTTTTCAGGAATATGAATCTCTCCAATTCCAGAACGCGGACCCGAAGCTAGCATTCTCACATCATTTGCAATTTTGTTCAATGAAACGGCTAGCTGTTTTAAGGCTCCATGCGTTTCTACAATAGCATCGTGTGCAGCTAAAGCTTCAAATTTGTTTTCGGCTGTCACAAACGGATGATTGGTAAATTGAGCAATATATTCGGCTACTTTTACGTCGTAACCTTTTGGAGTGTTTAATCCAGTTCCTACGGCAGTTCCGCCAAGTGCAATTTCAGATAAATGTGCTAAAGTATTTTTTAAAGCTTTTAATCCGAAAGCTAATTGTGCAGCATAACCTGAAATTTCTTGACCTAAAGTTAAAGGTGTTGCATCCATTAAATGCGTACGCCCAATTTTTACTACAGCTGCATATTCTTGGGCTTTTTTTGCTAATGTTGCATGTAGTTTTTCTACTCCTGGAATTGTGGTTTCAACCACCATTTTATATGCTGCAATGTGCATTCCTGTTGGGAAAGTGTCGTTTGATGATTGCGATTTGTTTACATCATCATTGGCTTTTATAAATTGTTCGCCTTCGCCAATTTCAAATCCTTTTAAAACTTGAGCACGATTGGCAATAACTTCATTTACGTTCATATTACTTTGTGTGCCAGAACCAGTCTGCCAAATAACAAGAGGAAATTGATCGTCTAATTTTCCTTCTAATATTTCGTCGCAAACCGCTGCAATTGCATCTCTTTTTTCGATTGGAAGTACGCCTAAATCATAGTT
>NZ_CAMLIX010000341.1 GCF_946479975.1 uncultured Flavobacterium sp. | reverse complement strand
ATATTTTTGTGTAAAGTACATTCGCCGCCGCTTAAAACTACTCCGTCCAATAATCCTTTTCTGGTTTTGAGGAAAGAAAGAACTTCATTAAAATCGATCTTTCCTTTTCCTAAGACAATTTCTGGATTGTAACAGTATAAACACCGCATGTTACAGCCCGCAAACCACACTATGCAGGCTGTTTTATGCGGATAATCTAATAAAGTAAAAGGCGTGAGGCTAAATATTCCTTTAGTAGATAATGGTTTCTTCGAAATGTGTTCGTTGCTGGTGTTCACCTTTTTTTCCAATATTAAAACTTTCTACAGGTCTATGATAACCCATTACTCGGGTGTAAACCAAACATTTGCTTCTTTCTGTTTTGTGTTCTGATAGAATTTTATGCGTTTTTGTTTTCATAAGCGAGATGTTTTTGATTGTTTTTATTGAGTAAAATTTCGTCGCATTTGGGACAGTATTCATGTTCTCCGTTTAAATAGCCATGAATAGGGCAGATGCTGAAAATTGGTGTAACGGTTATATAAGGCAGTTTGAAGTTGGTTAAAACTTTTTTTACAAAGTTTTTACAGGCTTCTGGACTGCTGATTTTTTCTCTCATATAAAGATGCAATACTGTACCGCCAGTATATTTGCATTGTAATTGGTCTTGAAGTAATAAAGCTTCAAAAGGATCATCGGTATGATCTACAGGAATTTGTGAACTATTTGTATAGTAAATATTCTCGTTTTGTCCTGCTTGTAAAATATCTGGAAAACGTTTTTTATCTTCTTTTGCAAAACGATACGTGGTTCCTTCGGCTGGCGTTGCTTCAAGATTATAGAGATTTCCAGTTTCTTCCTGAAATTCTTTCATTCGCAGTCGAATATAATCTAGAATTTCTGTGGCAAAATGAATTCCAGAACTAGAGGTAATATTTTGTTTTCCTTCAGAAAAATTAATCACCATTTCGTTCATTCCGTTTACGCCAATTGTAGAAAAGTGATTTCTAAAATGTTTTAAATAACGCTCTGTGTAAGGATAAAGTCCGCGCTCGTACATTTGTTGAATAAAAACACGTTTTTTCTCCAAAGTAGATTTGGCAATGTTTAATAATTCATCTAAATGACCAAATAAATTGATAATATTTCCTCTGTGCAAATATCCCAAACGTGCCATATTTATGGTAACTACGCCAATACTTCCTGTCATTTCTGCGCTTCCAAAAAGTCCGTTTCCTCGTTTTAGTAATTCTCTTAAATCGAGTTGTAAACGACAGCACATGCTTCTAACTGCGTTTGGTTTATAAGCTTCTGGATTTTCGATTCGATTTCCTTTTTCATCAAAAATATATTGACTTCCAATAAAATTCTGAAAATAAGAAGAACCAATTTTCGATGTATTTTCAAATAATAAATCGACATTTTCTCCATTCCAGTCAAAATCTTCTGTAATATTTACGGTCGGAATCGGAAAAGTAAACGGTTGTCCGTTGGCATCACCTTCGGTCATGATCGTATAATATGCCTTATTAATAAGGTTCATTTCCTTTTGAAAATCGGCATACTTTAAATCAATTAATTTTTTAACGCCTCTATTTTTGGCTTCCAAAATCAAATTATCATCTGTAACATTCAAAAATAAGTGCTGATCGTTTTGTGTCGGAATCTGTTCTTTTAAATCATCAGGAACATTCCAATCCAAAGTTATATTCGTAAAAGGCGATTGTCCCCAGCGTGCGGGCACATTTAAATTGTAAACAAAACTTCGAATTGCTTTTAAAACTTCTTCGTAAGAAAGCTGATCTTTAAAAACATAAGGTGCCAAATAAGTATCAAAAGAACTAAAAGCTTGAGCGCCTGCCCATTCGCTTTGCAAAATTCCTAAGAAATTTGCCATTTGTCCCAATGCTTCTCTAAAATGAGAAGGAGGTCTGCTCTCGACACGGCCGCGCACGCCATTAAAACCTTCATTTAACAGCACACGCAAGCTCCAACCAGCGCAGTATCCGGTAAGACAATCCAAATCATGAATGTGTATGTCGCCATTCCTGTGAGCAGAACCTTCTTCTTTATTATATATTTTATCTAGCCAATAATTGGCAATCACTTTTCCTGCGGTATTGCTAACAAGTCCAGCGTTAGAATACGAAATATTGGCATTGGCATTAATGCGCCAGTCCGATTGATTGATATATTCTTCAACAGTTTGTGTACTGTCTATGTAAGTTGTGTCGTCGTTTAAACCATTAATATGTTCACGCTGCAATTTTCGAGTATGGCGGTAAATAACAAACGAACGCATGGTTTGGAAATAACCATTTTCAAAAAGCACTCTTTCTATCATGTCCTGAATTTCTTCTACAGGCCAAGAATATTTAACTTCTAAACCAGAAAGTACAATTTTAAATATCTTTTTGTCTACCGTTTTATTGACACTCTGAAAAGCTTTTTGAATAGCATCCTGAATTTTATAAGCCTCAAAAGGTTTATAATCTCCGTTGCGTTTGATCACATATTTCTCCATGTTTATCTTTTATTTAGAACACTTTTTCAAAAGTTTTTTCGAGTTCAATTGCTTTTGGGAATAAAATATTATTTTCTATATGAATGTGTTTTTTTAAATCTTTGTCAAATTCTTCCAACATGGCAAATGCAGTTTTATAAGTCGTGCAAGATTCATTTGGAGGAGTATAATTATTGGTTAAGGATTTAATTCTTTTAAAACGTTCTCCCTCTATTACATGATCTTCTTTTAAAATGTTAATCGGATTTTCTATACTGAAAAAAGATGGTGTTTCAAGCGGTGTTCCTTTGCTATGGGCAATTTTCATGTTTTTAATGAAAGGAAAAAGAACAACTTCTTCTCTTTTCATATGAGCTGTTAAATCTAATATTGACTTAGAAAAAATGGTATGTATTTCGTGCAGTTCAGGATGTATGGCGCCATGCACACCGCATAATTTAGTTAAGTATTGAATAATTATTGGTGCTTTTTCTTCTACATATTTATGATGTGTTTGGGTAATATAATCTGTGATCATGTCAACCGGCCAGGTTTTATAATCAGAAGATTGGTTGGCCGAGTCGTTTTTTGCTTTTTCAATATGTTCAATTAAGACACTTTCATCAATATCTCTTTTTTTACAGACTTCCTCAATAGTTCGATATCCTTTACAGCAAAAATCAATATGATATTTTGTAAAAATTGTCGCTGTTCTAAAATCATCTGCTACGATTTCACCAATTGTGGTTTTATTTGTTAGTTTCATAGTGGTTTGGGAGTTATATCAGTTAATATATTGGTTTCAGCACATTTCTTTACTGGAAGCTTTGCATTGTTTGATAATCAATAAAGAGACAGCAATCATATTGGAGAATTCTATAAACGGAATTGTAATTTCATGAGCTTCTACAAGAGAAATTGCGGTATTGTTGAGTAATTTTATTTTCTCATAAGCAAGATCACCATCGCGTTCTTCGCTTGTAAAAAAGGAAGTTACCAGCGTCTGCAATTCTTTTTTTAGAATATCAAAAGCATAATAATCATTAGTTTGTTCGGTTTTAGGAAACTTCGGAATTAATATTCTGCCAGAATAGGTAAAACCTGCAATTGTTC
>NZ_CAMLIX010000340.1 GCF_946479975.1 uncultured Flavobacterium sp. | reverse complement strand
CGGCAGAGACAACTCAGTTCACTTTGCCGCTACGACGGCTAGCGGCCTAACGTTATATGCAAGCTTAAACAACAAACATGAAGAGAAAACTACAAATATTCATATCTTCTACTTTTAGTGATATGATTGAAGAACGTCAAGCAGCGGTAGAAGCTGTTTTAAGAGCAGGGCATATTCCTGCTGGAATGGAATTATTTTCGGCCGGGAATGAGTCTCAATTAGAAATTATTAAAAGATGGATTGATGATTCGGACATCTATATGCTTTTACTTGGAGGTCGCTACGGTACTCTAGATTCAGAATCTGGTTTATCATATACAGAAATCGAATATAAATATGCAATCGAAAAAGGAAAACCATTTTTTGCAGTTGTAATATCAGATTCTTCGCTAGATCAAAAAGTAAATACACAAGGTAAATCAGTTTTAGAACTAAAAGAGCCAAAAAAATATGAAGACTTTAAATCTTTAGTACTTTCTAAAATATCGAGATTTTCTAATTCAAATAATGAAATAAAATTTGTTGTGTTGGAATCAATTATGGATATACAAAATAGATTTTCTTTGTCAGGATGGGTTAAAGCAAGTGAAGTTCCAGACACAACTCTCGTTTTAAAACAAATTACCGAGTTAACCGCTGAAAATAGAAAACTTGAACAACAAAATAAACTTACAGAAAATTCAACGACAGATAAAATTGGCGATTACAATTATGATGATTTAAAGGAAGCTCTCCAAAAAATTACTGTTACTATTCCCGCAGATCTTTTAAATGACTATATTGACGGAGAAGAAGTTTCAGTACTCGACTTATTTATTAAATATAAAAATTTCTTTAGCGTAGGAATAAACAATCGTGCAAATTCATCGAGAGCAGAAATATTTTTAATTACGGAAGTGATGTCACATCTTAGAATTTACGAATTGGCAGAAATTGTAAAAGTTCCGAATGTTGCATATTCTAAATACCAAACTTCCAAGCTAGGAAACAAATTCCTTGCATTATATTCAATGAAAGAATAATCGCCTGCATATAACAGCCGGTAAGCGAATTACGCTGGTTTTCGGTAAAATGAACATTGTTTTTCACGAAGAAAGTTTTATCTTGGCAGAGAAAACTCAGTCCGCTGGCATCGCGAATTCGCTTACCGGCAACACGTTATGAGCCATTTTCGAGACGATATCGTGAGAAACGAAAAAATTATTATCTTTGAAATATGACAACTGTACAAATCAAAAAAGAAATCAATAAAGTGTTGGATAAAGTTCCAGAGAAACTTCTCGTGGATATTTTAGATTTAATAAAAGAAGTTCAATCTGAAAAATCTTCAAATTCAAACACTTTGACATCAAACTTCAAGAAAATACTTTCTGAAGACAGCGACGTACTTCATAAACTTGCTCAATGATTTCTTTAAAGGAAGTTGAAATTATTCATAATATCTTAATCGATAAATTTGGCGGAAGTAAAGGAATTCGAGATTTAGGATTATTAGAATCAGCATTAGCGAGACCTTTTGCAACTTTTGACAATAATGATTTATATTCAAATCCAATAGAAAAAGCCGCCGCAATCTTGGAAAGTATTGCAATTAATCATCCTTTCATTGATGGAAATAAGCGAACGGCATATACATTAATGAGGTTAATTTTATTAGAATATCAATTTGATATAACTGCAAGCCAAGAAGAAAAATATAACCTAGTGATTTCAGTAAGTACTGGAGAATATAGATTTGATGAAATTAAAAAATGGATTGAGTTAAATCTAAAAAAGTAAAACGGCGCATAACACCGCATTTACGCAAAAGCTGGCTTTCGGTAGCCGGAACTTGTTGGTTCACGAAAAAACTTTATCTTCGGCAGAGAGAACTCAGTTCGCTCTTACGCTTTTGCGCAAATGCGAGAAACGTTGGCTGCAAGCTTTAGAAACTAAATCCTAAAACATCACTTATGAGAACAGAATATGATATATTTACAAAAGAGACATTTAAATTCTTCGATAATACAAGACTTTTGCTTCGAGATATAATCAGAAATGATTTTCAAGGCCGAGATAAATTTGAAATTTTAATCGAAAACTCATTCAATGTTATTAATGAGGAACGAGGATTATTTGAAGAAGGAATTCTCAATACAATTTTAGAAAATGAAAGAACGGATGAAACCAACGAATTTGATCTTTTATATCTTGAACTAAGTTTTTTTAATTCTAGATATAATTATTTGGAACCATCAACAAACGTTCTAAATGAAATCAAAGCAACAGAAAAATTAGAATCTGCTTCCATAGTCTTGGAAAGTGTAAAAGATTTGATTTCGAGATTGCCTAAGTGGCTGCAGAACGTTCTTACTGTTTTAAAAGAAATCTTAGGAATTGCAAAAGCTGTGATCGCATAATTTAAATGGAGAATAAGCAGAAAAAATCTAACAAAGATTTGTACATAATAATTGCTGTAGCGATCGCGGTTTTATGGGGATTGCCTAGTTTAATTGAAGGCAAAGGTTTTTTTAATGGAATATTTGATAATATCAAAGCTCTGTTTTGGTTGGTCGGGATTGGAATAGGAATACTTGTAATAGTAAAGATTACAGAAAATTAAAGAAGCCTGCAGCCAACAGCCGGTAAGCTAATTGCGCTGGTTTTCGGTAAGTTGAACGTTTGCTTTTCACGAAGAAAGTTCTATCTTGGCAGAGAATACTCAGTCCGCTGGCATCGCGAATTCGCTTACCGGCGACACGTTGGGCGAAATTCGACGTTCCAGCAGCCGATAAATTCAGCTGGCAAAAAATTCCTACTTTTTTTTATTTTTTTTTCGCGACTGAAGAGGAAGAATGACGATTCGGGTCCAGGCTTCTTTCAGGGAAGCGGCTGAAAATTCATTTTCAAAGGCGAAGACCTGAAAGAAGCCTGGAGAAGTTAGCGTAAAAATATCTTTAAATCAAGCCCTATCGCTGTAGATTTTCTGTACATTTTGTTAACGCAGATTATGGCTGGCTAACTTCGAGGCGCGAAAAAAAAATAAAAAAAAGTAGGAATTTTTCTGGCAAGCTGGCGGATTTAACAACGATCGCTTATATGACATAAGCAACATTATTAAATCCGCATTTATCAGGCTGCCTCCACGGTCGAACTTACGATTTTAAATAATCCAGATAAATCCTGGAAATATATACATCTCTGGTAAGGAATCATTGAAAATCTCGCCCAACACCGCATAAGCGAAATTGCTGGTTTTTTCGGCGCCGGGCGTTGGTATTTCCCGAACATTGTTTATCTTCGACGGACAGAGCCCGGCCCGCGCCACCGCAACTTCGCTTATGCGCGGGACGTTAGCTGCAAATTGCGACGCTCGCAAATGACAAATTTTGCCGACGGTAAAAAAGCAAAATTTTTGGCAATGATATACAACTGTAACCCATCATGAAAATCAAGGCTTTTTTACAGAATCAATTTTGCTTGTTGATTGTAGTACAATTGGTTCTTTTGATTTCACAGATTGTAATGCTTTGTATGCAATACCTGCTGCTACAATCGATACAATGAGTGCTGCAAAAGAAATGGCATAGGGAACCCACCACCAAGTAGATTGTATTCTAGAAATCTTTAAATCATTT
>NZ_CAMLIX010000339.1 GCF_946479975.1 uncultured Flavobacterium sp. | reverse complement strand
GTCACCCTGAGCGAATTCGAAGGGCGCTCCAATTGGAATCGGGCTTCGACTTCGCTCAGCCTGACAAAACCTGAAACAAGAAAAACTTGAAACCTTGAAACAAAACAAAAAATGGAACTAACAAGATTAATAGTAAAAGGAGGCGTTATTTCGCCGGGAGAATTGCGAGAAGTAGTAAATATTGCTTTAGACGAAGGTCTGGATTCTATTTCTTTTGGTTCAAGACAGGATATTATTTTCCCTAAAGGATTTAAATCTTTGGATAAAACGACTTTGGGAAAACATCATTTTGTTTATCCCGATCAAAAAAGCGGTAATAATATTGTTTCTTCTTATGTTTCGACTGATATTTTTAGAAATACCAATTGGCTGACAGGAAATCGGTTTTTGTATATTTTAGAAGAATTTAAAGAACAGCCGAAATTAAAAGTTAATATTACAGATCCTAAACAGCAATTGGTTCCTTTGTTTACCGGTCATTTGAACTTTATTGCTTCAGATCAGGAAGATTATTGGTACTTGTATATTCGCCTTCCGAAATGGGAAAAAATGGAAATTTATCCTGTTCTACTTTACACTTGGGATCTAGCAAAGATTTATTACGAAATCGAAAAAATCTCCGAAGAAGTTCCTGTTGATATTGAAATGCTTTTTACTTTGGTAAGCGAAGCTTTAGATACCAATAATCGAACTATCGATAAACCTCTGAATATTCCGTTTTATCCATTTCCGTATTACGAAGGAATGAACCGAATGGGAATCGATCAATATTGGCTGGGATTATATTGGCGAAATAATCTTTACGATCTAGACTTCCTGAAAGAAATGTGTGATTTGTGTTTTGAATGTAAAATTGGGAAAATCTCGATCACACCTTGGAAATCATTTATTATAAAAGGAATTCCAAAAGATAGAAAATTGGAATGGGAAAAATTCTTAGGAAAAAGAGGAATCAATGTGCGTCATTCTTTACTAGAATTAAACTGGCATTTACCTGTTGCGATGGAATGGGCTTTAAATCTAAAAACATTTCTCGTTCGAACTTTAGATCAATTCGACATTAGCACTTATGGTTTAAATTTCGGAATTTCAGAATACAATCGTGACGGGCATTATTTCACCTCGATTGTCATCGAAAAAAATGAACTTCCTGCCACTTTGGAATCCATTAAAATCAGAGATACTTATAATGTTTTGTTTGCGAAAAATTTCGATCCAAATACTCGTGAATACATTGTACATTCTCAAGATATTGATAAACTGGAATTGCCCACAATCTTAATTGAATTAAGCCGAAAATATTTTGAAGAACTTGGAAACTCAACTTCAGAAACAACAGAAAATCCACAGAAAAAAGAAAAACCGCACTTGGATATTTACCAATGTCAGGAATGTTTAACGCTTTATAATTCTGAATACGGAGACGAAACACAAGGAATTCCGAAAGGCATTTTGTTTGAAAATCTGCCAGAAACCTATTGCTGTTCTTTATGTGAAGCGCCGAAAAGCAATTTCATGATTATGGAACTTGTAAAACAGTAAAAGCTTAACATTCCTGTATTAAAAAAATTGTGTATATTTAAATTAGCTAAGAAGCAAAAATAAAGCATTACGCCTCAAATGCTATTACTATTCTTAGTATCAAGCTATTTTACTCAACAAAAAATACAGTTATGATAAAAAGAAATCCAAGTACTGATGCTGGAAAAAACACTGATATTCCAGCAGAAACAGCTGTTGAAACTACTACAGAAGTGCAGCCAGAAGCAAAAACCACAGTTAAAAGAACAACTAGAACCGCTGTAAAACCAACGGCTTCAAGAACAACAGCATCAAGAGCTACAGCCACAAAAACTCCTGCGACCGCTGCAAACGCAACAAAAACTCCTGTAAAAGCGGCGCTAAAAGGAACCCCGAAAGCAACGGTAAAAAAAGTAGCTACAACAACTGCAAAAACACAGCCTATTGTTTCTGAAATTATAGAAATTAAAACTGAAGATATTCCAGTACCTTTTGAAGAAAACAAACCTATTGTGACTGTCGAAAAAATTGGGAAAGCAAAAAACGATATAAAATCAAAGCTTAAAGCGAAACTTAAAGCTAAAAAAGAGAAAGAAAAGAAGAGAGAAAAAGCAATAAAAGCTGTTATCAAAAAATTAGATAAACAGAAAAAAGAAAAACTTAAAGCAGCAGAAAAGAAAAAGGAAAAAGCTAAAAAAGCAAAAGTAAAAGCGCAAGCTAAAAAAGATGCTGAAAAGAAAGCTAAAGCTCAAAAAAAGTCTAAAGCAAAATCTAAAAAGAAAAAATAATCCAAGAAAGGTTTGACGTAAGTTGAGCCTTTTTTTTTTGTTTTACGCTCCTAAGAGTCATTGAGAGGAACGAAGCAACCACACTAACAAATTGCGTAAAGAGAATCGCCATTTTTGTCATTTCGACCGAAGGGAGAAATCGCACTAGAAGCTCTACAAAGATTGGCGAATTACAATGCGGAGTTTCTAGTGTGATCCTTCCTTCGTCAGGATGACAAACTGTTCGCACATCTTTGTCAAAGTTTTAAACTTTGACAAAGATTTATAAAACAAGCATTATCCCCCAATCGCAATCATACTACGATTATCAAAATGTTTCGCTGGATCATCCATTTCAGAAACGCTAACCATTCCTGCTCGAACTTTCTTTTTATTCTGAATTGAAGAAGCAATCAAATTCTCGATTGATTCTCCGTTTCTAAAAGCAGTCAGCAGATCGGTTTCTGAATTCGAGAAAAGGCAGTTTTTAATTTTTCCGTCAGCCGTCAAGCGGATTCTGTTGCAGCTGTCACAAAACGGATTCGTGATAGAACTGATGATTCCGAAATCGCCTTGGAAATCTTTTATTTTATAATTTCTTGAAGTAAAGTTTTTTTCATCTTCCAATTTTTGAATTTCTTCTGATGAAAATACATTTCCAACCAAAGATAAAATCTCTTGTTGCGAAACCATTTTACTCCTATCCCATTCATTTCCTGCAAAAGGCATAAACTCTATAAAACGAACAGAAATCGGAAGAAATTTCGTCAGTTTTACAAAATCAACTATTTCGTTGTCATTAAAACCTTTCATCAAAACCACATTTACTTTGACTTGAAAATCATTGTTCAAAAGCAAATGTAAATTATCAATTACTTTATCAAACTGATTTCTAAGCGTTATAGAAGCAAATTTAGAAGAAACCAAAGTATCTAAACTCAAATTGATTTTTTTTATATTAAATTGCTTTAAAGTCTCAATATGACGGTCAATTAAAATTCCGTTTGTTGTTATGGAAAGTGAAATATTTAAATCAGATAATTTAGAAACAATTTCTGGAAAATCTTTTCTAAGTAAAGGTTCTCCTCCTGTTAATCGTATTTTGTTAACACCATTTTGCACGAAAGTTTGGGCAATTGCAAAAATCTCTTCGGCAGTCATTAAACTGGCTTTTGGAGACAGTGCAATTCCGTCAGCAGGCATGCAATACGTACAACGCAAATTGCATTTTTCTAACAACGAAATACGCAAATAATTGTGTTTTCGCCCAAAATCATCCGTTAAAATGGTTTTAGAGGGTGTCATGATTTTTTCCTTTTAAAATATGAAAAACGTGCAGTACATGAGGAAAAACAGCATCCATTGAT
>NZ_CAMLIX010000338.1 GCF_946479975.1 uncultured Flavobacterium sp. | reverse complement strand
ATGCGGAATCCCGCGTGTGATTTCTCCTTACGTCGAAATGACAAAAATGCGGTAAAAAACTTTGCGACTCCGCGACTTTGCGAGAGCATAATACAAAAAAAGTCCAATCGATTAGATTGGACTTTTAATTTATAACTCACAATAATAATTAATCATTATTAAAGCTTATTCATATTGTTTGCTAAAGTTTCAATAAACTTACTGATTGGACCTTTAACCATCATCGCCATCATAGCGTTGAATTCACCTTCAAAAAATAATTGAACAGCACTTTCTGAATCAGAAATCGTTTCAATGTTTGAAGTTAGGGTAAACGGAAGTTTATCACTAGCAGCGCCTAAAACAATTTTGTTTGGAGCTGTTTTTTCTTTCATTTTTAATTTGATTTCAGGCATTCCTTTCAATCCAAAAATAAAAGCGTCTTCGCCAGTCACTTCAAATTTAGCAATGTTATCCGGCATTAATTTTTCAAAATTCTTAACGTCAGTCAGTTGATCAAATAAATCCTGAGCTGATTTCTGAACTGTAACTTTTGGACTTTCTAAGTTCATATTTATCTTTTGTTTTATTTATTTTAAACAGTAACAACAAAATATATTCCAAAATTTCAAATTCCAATAATCTAAAATCAGAAATCTAAAATCTGCAATTTATTCCTGTCCCCAAGTAGACGGACTTTCGTTCCATTCTAATAGAGTAGATTGTTGATCTTCTGTGATATATTGTTTTTGAACCGCTAAATCTAGAAGATTTTCGTAGTTGCTTAATGTGAATAAATCCAGTTTAGCTTCTTTAAAATTTTCTTCGGCAACACCAAAACCATATGTAAAAATTGCAGCCATACCTTTAATGTTTGCACCTTCGCTTCTTAAAGCTTCAACAGCCAATAAACTGCTTTTTCCAGTACTAATTAAATCTTCGACAACTACAACATTTTGTCCTTTTTGTAAAAAACCTTCGACTTGGTTTTGTCTTCCGTGTTTTTTAGGTTCTGGACGTACATATACGAACGGAAGACCTAAGCTTTCGGCAACCAAAATTCCAACTCCAATGGCTCCAGTAGCAACACCGGCAATGACATCAGGTTTTCCAAATTGTTTTTCGATGTTTTTAGCAAATTCATCACGAACATAGTTTCTGATGCTCGGAAATGAAAGAATTAACCTATTATCACAATAAATAGGCGATTTCCAACCAGAAGCCCATGTAAAAGGATTTTCGGGATTCAATTTAATTGCATTTATTTGCAAAAGCAATTCGGCTGTTTTTTCGGCAGTATCTTTATTAAAAATCATAGTACAAATGTATAAAGTTTTTGTAAACGACAAACCACTTTTTTTGACAAATGAAATCTCAAAGGAAACAGATTTCCAAATGTTCTTGTTAGAAAGTATTGATATCGAACAGCTTATCATAAAAATTTTTCAAAATAAAATTCAAAAAGCTATTCTATATCATCCTGATGAAAGTGAGATAATGAAAACCCTAAAAGCCAAAATTCCCGTAAATAAAGCGGGCGGAGGCTTTGTGTACAATAAGAAAGGCGAGGTTTTATTTATTTTCAGAAACGGAAAATGGGATTTGCCAAAAGGCGGAATCGAGAAAGGCGAGGAGATCGAAGCCACTGCAATGCGAGAAGTTGAAGAAGAAACGGGAGTAAACCAGCTTCGAATTATCAATAAATTGCAAAAAACATATCATATTTTCAAGCGCAACGGAAAATACAAACTTAAAATTACGCATTGGTTCGAAATGCAGTCAGATTTTGAAGGAACTCCGCACGGTCAGATAGAAGAAGGAATAGAAAAAGTAGCCTGGTTAAACCCGGAACAAATCAAAGAAGCGCTTAAAAACTCGTATGAAAACATTAAATTGTTATTTGAAGAAGATAATCACGCTCCACAAGATTTTAAAACAAAAAAACAAAACTTAGAATCATAGTTTTTCTTATTTAAATTTAAAAATATTTACAAAAATGCCCGATAAAATATTTATCGGGCATTTTTATTTTGAAGATTATTTATATTCATAAATATTTTCGATTTTCATTGCAACATTCCAGCCCGTCATGTATTCTGTAGTCGATTTCGAGATTTTATTTTTTACATATTCGCGCTTAATTGTAGCTTCCTTAGTCCCTTCTTTATAACTAGAAACTAAATTTTCTGAAACTTGTGGAGTATAATTTCCTTGGTTTATTATAATCATTAAAAAACTATTTATTTTCCAAGCTTTTCCATACGTATTTTTATTAGGATCGACTTCATTTTTCAAAGTACTGTAGGTATAAGAAACAAGAGGTGTGGTAACATTTGTTTTAGGATTAAAAGAAGTCACACTAGCTAAATTTAGACCATCATAAATATATTGATATGTTAGAGAACTAGCGCTTGGAGGCGCTCCATTAGCCGAAATTGTTTTCTTGCTAATGATCTGGTTATTAGAATTTAACCCAAATTCATAAACTATAGAATTGCCATTGTAATTTTTGTACGTGTAAAGAATCGAATTTTGGTTATACGTAATAGTATATTTAGTTACTTCATTCCCGTTGTAAACAATATCAAAATTAGTTAGACGATCACTACTGTCAAAAGTATAGCGTAAAGTAGAAAATAAAGTACCATCAGATTCATAATTAGAAGCAGTCGCAATCAAATTTTTATTGTATGTATAATCAGTGCGACTTTCGTCTAAGTTTTTCACACTCTGCAATTGCTCATTTACATAAGTAGACTTTGAAAAATCCCAAATTTCATTATCTGCATAATAATTTGTTGTAACAGAAACCAATTGAGGTTCTTTTATATTGTCGTCGTTTGAACATGAAACAACGAATAATCCAATTAGAAATAATACTATTTTTTTCATTTTATGATGTGTTAAAGGTTAATTATTTAGAAAAATTTAAAATCGGTCCCCAAGTTTCTCCGTAAGGAGTTTTTCCTATTGCTTGAATTGATCCGCTTTTAAAATCCGATGAAAAATTTACTGTAACTGTAGTTCCAGAAGCAGTTAAAGATCCATTTTCGAAAGTTATACCTGTTCCAGAAAAAACTTTCCATTCTCCAGGTGCAGCAAGCCTTCTAATATAAAGAGTATATTTACTAGACTTAGAATTTACATTAGCAAGTGAGTTTGGCTCGCAAGGATTCTCTCTTGTAAATTGAGTTAATGTAACAATTTTAGGATCTGCATCTTCTATACTGGAGCTGCATTTGAGATATAAAGGAGGCGAAAAATAATCTTCTGGTACCTCATACTTCATTACTTCATCGTTTGAACAGGAAGAAATTGACGAACTTATTAATATTACTAGTAAAGTAATGAGCTGGTATTTTTTTGAACTTTTCATAGTTTTACTTTGTGGTTATATTTAGTAGTAAAACATTTTTCAAAAGGTTGCGTACAGAAATAAAAAAAATGTAAGAAAAATAATTAGGGCGTGCCACCATACCGATAAGAGGGCAAATTTAGCATGCGCACACACGCCCTCTTATCGGCATGCTGTCGGGCTATCCGCGCTACTTCGGTAGCTTGCTTCTATCCCTCACGCAGAGCTGCACTTTGTCTTGAAGTTTGTTTCAGGTTTATACACTTTGAGTGTAATTTTTAACCGCAAAGAACACAAAGACTTACGCAAAGTTAGCAAAGTTTTATTGACATAGCTTTGCG
>NZ_CAMLIX010000337.1 GCF_946479975.1 uncultured Flavobacterium sp. | reverse complement strand
AGACTTTAAAAGTAATTTTTCCTTATTCTGTAATTGTTGCCGCGGTTGGTTTGACTGAAGGTTTGCTTACGCTGAATCTAGTCGACGAAATTACAGGAACAAGGGGGAATAGCAATCGGGAATGCATAGCGCAGGGAAGTTCGAATATTTTAAATGGTTTTTTCTACGGAATGGGCGGCTGTCCAATGATTGCTCAGACTTTGGTAAATCTTGGTGCGGGTTCTAGAGCAAGACTTTCTGGAATTATTGGTGCTTTGACGATTTTAATGATTATTCTTTTCGGAGCTCCTATAATTGGTAAATTGCCAATGGCGGCTTTGGTGGGAGTAATGATGATGGTTGCGATTACTACTTTTGAATGGGCAAGTTTTAAGGTAATTAATAAAATGCCGAGACACGATATTTTTGTCGGAATTCTGGTTGCTGTAATCACCATTGTATTGCATAATCTGGCTTTAGCGGTTTTAATTGGAGTAATTATTTCAGCTTTGGTTTTTGCTTGGGAAAGTGCCAAAAGAATTCGTGTAACACCTCATATCGATAAAGGCGGCATAAAATATTATGAAATTTACGGACCTTTATTCTTTGGTTCTATTACTGCTTTTATGGAAAAATTTGATATTCAGAACGACCCAAATCATATTATAATTGATTTTAAAGAAAGCCGCGTTTCTGATATGTCAGCAATTGAAGCTTTAAATAATCTGACTAAAAAATACAATCAATTAAATAAAGTGGTCGAGCTGACACATTTAAGTGAAGATTGCAGACAGTTACTAAAAAATGCCGATGCAGTTATTAAAGTAAATGTAATTGAAGATCCGACGTATAAAGTGGTTTCTTAATAATTGTTAATTGTAAATTATTAATTATAAATTAATTCCAATTCATCCCTATTTCTGTAGAGACGCACAGGAGTGCGTCTAACATATAGTATATCAAATTCGTCGGGTTTGGTTTTTATGAATAATTTAGTTTTGTCAGGCTGAGCGGAGTCGAAGCCCGCGCCAATTAAAATAATTACCTAATTATCAAATTGACAAATTTTCTAATTAAAATAATTTGATTTTTGTAACTTTACGAAATGAAGCTAACAGAAACATTAGAAGATTTTTATACCGTTAAAATCAATGGAATGCCCGAGAATCTTAAAAAAGAAATCGGACATTTTAATGTTTTTAAACTGGATGAATACGTTGGAAGTACTTGCAGTCCATTGCCTTATACGAGGAAAGACTTTTATAAGATAAGCTTAATCATTGGCAAAAATAAAGTGCATTATGCAGATAAAGTTGTAACGATTGAAGATCAAGCTTTATTCTTTGCAAATCCTCAAATTCCATATAGTTGGGAACATATTGATGAAAACCAAACTGGGTTTTTCTGTATTTTTACCGATGCTTTTTTTAGTCAGTTTGGGAATTTAAAAGAGTATCCTTTGTTTCAGCCGGGCGGAAATCCTGTTGTTCCAGTTTCTACAGAATTAGCAGAATCATTAAAAACAGTTTATTTAAAAATGTTAGAAGAAATCAATTCTGATTATGCTTTTAAATATGATGTGCTTAGAAATCTAGTTTTTGAAATTATTCACCTTGCACTCAAAACACAAACTGTAACTACTTCATTATATAGTAAATCGAACGCTACGATTCGCGTTTCTTCTTTATTTTTAGAATTGCTGGAAAGACAATTTCCAGTTGAATCGATTTCGCAGCAAATAAATTTTCGTTCTCCTTCAGAATATGCTAGTCAGTTAAATGTACATGTCAATCATTTAAATAAAGCATTAAAAGAAACCACAGGAAAAACAACTTCTCAAATTATTTCAGAAAGAATTGTTCAAGAAGCTATGATTTTGTTGAAACAAACGAATTGGAATATTAACGAAATTGCGTGGTGTCTAGGTTTTGAAGAATTGTCTCATTTTATTAATTTCTTCAAAAAAAATGTCCAAGTTTCTCCCAAAAACTACCGATTAGCAGAAATTGATTGATTTTTGTAACTTCTTGTTTGATTGCTTTAATTTTTAAGAAGTACTTCGCTAATACCTTTGTCCTGTAATTATAAACGTAAAAAATTAAAATCATGGGAAATAACAAAGTTTGGTTTATCACAGGTGCGTCAAAAGGACTTGGATTAGAATTAGCTAAAAAATTATTAGCAGAAGGTTTTAAAGTTGCTGCAACATCAAGAAGTGAAGCATCCTTAATTGCAGTATTAGGAAATGCATCAGAAAATTTTCTTCCTCTTGAAATGGATTTGGTGAATGAAAAAAGTGTAAAAACAGCGGTTGACAAAACCATAAATCATTTTAAAACTATCGATGTTTTAGTAAACAATGCAGGTTACGGATTGTTAGGAGCTTTGGAAGAATTAACAGACGCCGAAGCTAGAAAAAACTACGAGGTAAATGTTTTCGGATTATTAAATGTAATCAGACACACAATGCCAATTCTTCGGAAAAACAAATCTGGACATATTTTTAATATTTCTTCTGTTGGAGGATATTATGGAGAATTTCCGGGTTGGGGAATTTACTGCTCTACAAAATTTGCAGTTGCAGGTTTAACAGAATCTTTGGCGGCAGAAATTAAACCATTTGGACTTCATGCAACAATTGTTTATCCGGGTTACTTTAGAACGGATTTCTTAAAAGACAGTTCACTATTATTGCCAGAAAATCCGATTGCAGATTACAAAGAAGTAAGACAATCTCAAAGTGCACATAAAGAGGACATCAACGAAAATCAGCCCGGAGATCCTGAAAAATTAGCAGAAGCTTTGATTAAAGTGAGTCAAGATCAAAATCCGCCTTTGCATTTGTTTTTGGGTGAAGATGCGTTCAATATGGCTAATCAGAAAATTGCAAGTGTTCAAGCTGAATTGGGACAATGGAAAAAGGTTTCTGTTGGAACTAATTTTTAATTTGTCAATTTGAGAATGTGGCAATTGAGATAATTTGTCAATGAGATAATTAATTAACACAATGCATATCTGTAGAGACGCACAGCAGTGCGTCTCACGCAACGTAACCACAATATTTAATATCAAAAATTTGAAAAGCAAATCCGATAGATTTTTAAAACCTGTCAGGTTTAATGTTTGAAAAGGATTTTGAGTATTACTGAATTGCCTCCAGATTTATCTGGAGGTATAATAATGTCTCAAGAAAAAGGCTTTAGCCAAACTTTATAGTTCGGATAAAGCCTTTTTTTATATTTCTAAAAGAACCTCCAGCTAAAGCTAGTGGCAATTGATTTTATATAATGAAGAGAAATTATCTAATTATCAAATTGATAAATTATCTCATTATTTCAACATTGCATCTACATCGCTCAATTTTCCATCAATTTCTCCAATTTTTAAACCTAAGATTTCTGCAATTAGTGGATAAACCGAAACATTCGGAAATGTTTTTACTTTTTTGTTTACTTTAAAAGCTGGGCCTTTAGCATAAAAAATGGCATGCATCTCTTTTTCGTTATTGTCATAACCGTGAGTTCCACCTTTAATATGTGTGCTTTCTTTACTTACTAAGCTCCATCCTTTTTCAGCTTCAATAACAAAGTCATGCGCACGCGGATTTGTTCCGTAATGCAGTCTTGTTGGGACTTCTGATGATTTCCAGAATTTAATGTGAGGCACTTTTTTCAAAGCATTGGCAATAGAATCTTGATA
>NZ_CAMLIX010000336.1 GCF_946479975.1 uncultured Flavobacterium sp. | reverse complement strand
GTTTCTCTTACAAAAATAAAATAACTCGAAAATGAGCTTATTAATAATTTGTTAAATAACGCTTTACAAAAAAGACTGAATTGCCAGTTCGTAGCTTTTTAATCCAAAGCCTAAAATAACACCTTTTGCATTTCCAGATAAATATGACTGATGTCTGAAGCTTTCGCGTGCATAGGTATTAGAAATATGAACTTCAATTACTGGTGTTGTTACAGCTTTCATAGCGTCGCCCAAACCTATCGAAGTGTGAGTATAGGCACCGGCGTTAAGAATAATGCCGTCGAAAGTAAAACCGCATTCTTGAATTTTTCCAATCAATTCACCTTCGATATTACTTTGATAATACGAAAGTTCAACGTTTCGAAATTTTGTCTTCAACGTTTCAAAATAATCTTCAAAAGTTTGACTTCCGTAAACTTCTGGTTCTCTTTTTCCTAAAAGATTCAAATTGGGTCCGTTGATAATGCAGATTTTCATGTTTTAATTATTTTGTTGAAATAGTGAAATTGCAATGATTTTTGCAATTGACATTTGAGTTTTGTAAAAATAAAAAAACCGCTCTAATTATTAGAACGGTTTTTATAAAAGTATGTGATATATTTTTTAGAACATGTATCCAGCTGAAAGTTGGAATACAGAGTTTTTAAAGTCAGCTTCTTTTGAAACTTCTGTCAAACCAATTCCGTAACGAGCTTGAACAAAAAGACCTCCAACAACTTTTAATCCTAGACCTGCGTTAAGAGAAAAGTCAAATGTGTTTGGATCTGCAGCATCAAATTCTTTTTTATTACTTACAAGGAATGAAGCTTGTGGTCCAAGCTCTAAGCTAAGAGATTTAGTCATATAAATCTTTGCCATTACTGGAATAGCGATATAGCCCATTTCGTTTTTAAATTCTGAAACAGCATTTTTGTAAGTTGCTCCTTGTGTGGTATACAAAAGCTCAGGCTGAATTGAGAATTTTTCTAATAATTTAAGTTCTGCTACAAGACCTGCGTGGTAACTTGTAATACCTTCTTTGTCAACAGAAATTCCATTAAAATCAGAACCTCCAGTTTGGTTAGCAAAGTTAGCCCCTGCTTTAACTCCGATTTGTACAAATTGAGCGTTGATTGTAGCCGATGTTGCAATGAACAAAACAGCTGCTAAAAGTATTTTTTTCATAAAAATGTTTTTTAAATTTTTGGTATTTAAATGTTTTTCTAAAGTTCAAAACTACATATTTAGCATTTTATTGCATTATAATTTGAATTAAATAATTAATAAAATTCCCACTATAAGTTGTTAAGAGAGATAAAAAAAGCTGTTTTTTACACCTACATTGTTGATTATCAGTTTCCTTTTTAAGGAAATTTTTTTGTCTTATTTTAATACTTTTTAGGCTTATTGTGGAGTGTAATTTGTAGGTCTAATCTTAGTTTTGCTCGAAATAAATCAAATAAAAAAATTAAGAAATTATGAAAAAAATTGTTTTAGCTGCTATCGCAGTATTAGGATTTAGTTTTGCAAATGCACAAGAACAAACTGCAAAAGGAAAATGGTTAATCGAGGCTAATACAGCTTTTGGTGCAGGAACAGGTAATACTTCTTTCAGTTTAACATCAGTTGATGGAGAGACTGCTTGGAATGTAGGTGCTGAAGGAGGATATTTTGTAGCTGATAATTTGGCTGTGAAATTAGGTTTAGGTTATGGTGATACTGGAAACTCAAGCACTTTTTCTTATAAAGTTGGTGCAAAGTATTACTTATTAAATAAATTTCCTCTTGAAGCTTCTTACACTGGAGTAAGTATAAAAGATGTTGATCACAATCCATCTTATGTTGGATTACAAGGAGGATATGCTTGGTTCGTTGGTAACAACGTTTCTGTTGAGCCAGGTTTAAGATACAACATTACAACAAATGAAGATTATGGAAAAAGCTTCCTTCAATTTAACGTTGGTTTCGCTTTACACTTCTAAAATTTAGTTAGTTTTTTTTAAAGGCCTTCCTTATTTCGATGAAGGCTTTTTTTGTTATAATTTTTGGTAGATAATTAGTCTGTTGATAGCTTAGGAACGATTACTATACATATTACCATTTTATTTGTTAAATTCCAAATTATTTTTTGTGAAGAAAAGTTTTATATTTGATCCGAAAATTAATTTTAACCCAAAACAAATTAGAATGAAAAAAATAGTTTTATCTGCCATTGCGATAATGGCTTTTGCATTTACTAATGCTCAGTCGACTAGATTTGGAGTAAAAGGTGGTCTTAATCTTTCAACAGTTGTTGGTGGAGATGTAGACAATACTAAATCGTTAGTTGGATTTCACGTTGGAGGTTTAGCTGAAATTCATGTAGTTGAAAAGTTCTACATCCAGCCTGAGATTTTATTTTCTGCTCAAGGAACAAAAGCTGATGGCGGTTTAGGAGGTGATGCTACTTTCAAATTGAATTATTTGAATATTCCAGTTGTAGCCAAGTACTACATAGTTGATAAGAAATTTAATGTTGAAGCTGGTCCTCAACTTGGTGTCTTATTGTCTGCTAAAGTAGAAGGTGAAGACATTAAAGACTATACAAGATCAGTAGATTTTGGATTTAATGTTGGAGCAGCGTATAGTTTTACTGATAACCTTTCGATAGGTTTGCGTTACACAATTGGATTATCTCCTCTTTCTGATGAAGATATTGACAACACAGATGATTATTATGATAGCGCAAAAAATAGCAATTTACAGCTTTCTTTAGCTTACAAATTCTAATTTTAAAAAGAAATACATTTCAAAAGCCTTTCGTAATGAAAGGCTTTTTTGTTTGTATAGAATTTTTATTATTAAAATAAAAATTAAGTTTCCGTAAGTATATTTTTATATTTGGTTAATTAATTTAACCAAACAAAAAATCAGATTAAAATGAAGAAAATTATTTTATCTGCTCTTGCAGTTATGGCATTTGGTTTTGCGAATGCTCAAGGAACTGGGAGTAGATTTGGAATTAAAGGAGGTGTCAATTTTCCAAATAATTCTGGTGATTATAATGAAAATGAAACTTTAATGGGATATCAGGTTGGTATTTTTTCGGAAATTAAAACAGATGAAAGATTTGCTATTCAACCAGAACTTTTTTACTCAACTCACGGGGTGAAAAATAAATTTGAAAAGGATGGTTTAGCATATAATAATGATATCAAATTGAGTTATTTGAATTTACCTATTTTGGCTAAATATTTTGTTATTCAGGGATTAAGTGTTCAGGCGGGTGCCCAAATTGGTTTTTTAATGCACGCTGAGGAAAACGGTATTAATATTACAGATCATGTTAAAACTATCGATTTTGGATTGAATTTTGGTATTGGGTATAATTTTCTGGAAGATTGTTCGGTAGATCTTCGTTATAACTTAGGGCTGTCAAATGCTGTAGATTTTCATGTTGGAGATGATAATTATAAAATTAAAAGCAACGTATTTTCTTTGGCTTTAGGATTTAAATTATAATTGAATATTTAATAATTGTGACAACCTTTCTCCTTTAAGAAAGGTTTTTTTATTTCGTTGTATGAGACATTTTTATGTCTAAAATTGTTTTACTTTGTAAGTATGAATTGGAGCAGATATATTAAAGATTATCAGTCGTATTTGAGGATAGAGAGAGGTTTGTCTAAAAATACTATTGAAAACTATGGCTTTGATATCGAACGTTTGTGCGTTTTTT
>NZ_CAMLIX010000335.1 GCF_946479975.1 uncultured Flavobacterium sp. | reverse complement strand
TCGAAACATTAAAAACACCATTTTTATTAAAAGAAACATCATCTGTATCTACAGCATTGATTCCGAAACCAATTTTTCCGTTTGCTTTTACCTTTGAAGCCAAATAAGTTCCATCTTTCTGAAGTGCCATATTCAACAACAAAGGCTGTTTGGACTGATTTACAGTTGCATTATCCAATGGATAAACATACAAACTAGACAAAGTGGGCTTTTTGGTATCTTTTATATTTTTATCAAAACCAAAGAAAATCGGATTGATAACAAATTCGGTTTTGCTGTCTCGAATTTCAAAATGAAGATGCGGTCCTTCTGAAGAACCTGTATTTCCAGAAAGTCCAATAATATCTCCTTTTGAAACAGGAAGTTCGCCAGGTTTAAGGAACATTTCGATTTCATAAGCTTTCTCTTTGTAATGAGTCGCTTTAACATAATCTAAAATAGGTCCAACGGGAGTTTGCAAATGCCCGTAGACAGAAGTATAACCATTTGGATGCGTAATGTAAATGCATTTTCCGTTTCCAAATGTGGAAATTTTAATTCTTGAAACATATCCGTCGGCAATTGCATGCACGGTCAATCCTTCTTTTTGATTGGTTTTTAAATCAAAACCCGCATGAAAGTGGTTGGGTCTTAATTCACCAAAATTACCCGAAAGCTGCATCGGGATATCAAGCGGCGGACGGAAATAATCTTTAGGATATTGCGTTTGGGCAAGTACAGAATTACAAATTAAAAGGGCAAGTAAATATAATCTCATAAACAACATTTTTGCTAAGATAACGAAAAATAACGCAATAAAAGCAAGAAAAAAGATACAAAAACACAATTAATTGAATTACACACATTTATCTATTTTAATGCAAAAAAATCGATAAAAAATTGCATTAATAAAAAGGAATATTAACTTTGTAGGATTAAGTAATGAATAGGATGTATAATGAGTGTAATTGCAGAAATAATTGATACTCTTGAATATAAAGTCGCAAAACTTTTTGAAAAATCAAAAGGTTTGGAGAAAAACAATCAAGTATTACGATTAGAATTATCAAAAGCTGCTCAAATTATCCAGAAACAATCTGAAGAAATTGAAGCTTTGAAGAAGCAAAATGAAACACTTAAGATCGCCAATTCGTTACTTGGCAGCGACAATAACAAGAGAGAGACAAAGCTTAAAATAAATTCATTAATTCGCGAAATCGATTACTGTATAGCGCAATTATCAGATTAGTAATATGGACGGAAAGCTTAAAATTAAAATATCAATTGCCGACCGAGTTTACCCTTTAACGGTTGAACCCACTCAGGAAGAAGGACTTAGAAGTGCTTCTAAAAAAATTGATGCTATGATAAAGCAGTTCGAAGAAAATTACGCCGTTCGTGACAAACAAGATGTATTGGCAATGTGTGCCTTACAATTTGCATCGCAAGTAGAACAAAAACAAATTGATAACGCAATCGATGGAGAAGAAACTATCGAGAGAATTAAAAAATTAAATCTGCTTTTAGATCAATATCTCGAAAATTAACGTTCTTTAAAAGAAACTAAGATACTGCCTACATTAGTTCACAATTGGTAAACTCAACACTAACAATTTAGAATGAGCAAATCGTCGCTACTATAGTATGCCCTCCTTTTGGCTGGGAAACTTGAACAGTGAGTTAGCTCAAAACTTGTCTTTACGAGTTTATACAAGCAATTAATGTAGGCTTTTTTTATATATAAACCCTAATAAACATGGACATCATAACAATCATTATTGGTATTGTAGGTATTGTAGCAGGATTCGCAATAGCTAAACTTATCGAGAAAAGTAATATTTCAAACCTAATCAAAAACGCTAAAAAAGAAGCAGCTTCTATTTTAAAAGACGCTAATTTAGAGGCAGAAAATATCAAAAAAGATAAAATTCTTCAAGCTAAAGAGCGTTTTATTGAACTTAAATCAGAGCATGAACAAGTTATTTTAGCAAGAGATAAAAAAGTTGCTGAAGTAGAAAAACGCGTTCGCGATAAAGAATCTCAAGTTTCTAACGAACTTTCTAAAGCAAAAAAGGTAAACGACGATTTTGAAGCTAAAACGGCTGAATACCATAATAAAATTGAAGTTTTAGATAAAAAACAAGCTGAAGTTGACAGGCTTCACAAAAGCCAATTACAGCAATTAGAAGTAATTTCTGGACTTTCTGCTGAAGAAGCAAAAGAACAATTGGTAGAAGGATTAAAATCTGAGGCAAAAACCAAAGCAATGTCTCATATTCAAGATACAATTGAAGAGGCTAAATTAACTGCACAGCAGGAAGCTAAAAAAATCATCATCAACACTATTCAAAGAGTTGGAACTGAAGAAGCAGTTGAGAACTGTGTATCTGTTTTCAACATTGAATCTGATGACGTAAAAGGTAGAATTATTGGTCGTGAAGGACGTAATATTAGAGCTCTTGAAGCTGCAACTGGAGTTGAAATTATTGTAGATGACACACCAGAAGCTATTATTCTTTCTTGTTTTGATCCTGTTCGAAGAGAAATTGCTCGTTTGGCATTACATAAATTAGTCACAGACGGACGTATTCACCCTGCAAGAATTGAAGAAGTTGTTGCTAAAACAGCTAAACAAATCGACGATGAAATTATCGAAGTTGGAAAACGTACGGTAATCGATTTAGGAATTCACGGTTTACACCCAGAATTAATTAAAGTTGTGGGTAGAATGAAATACCGTTCTTCTTACGGACAAAACTTATTACAGCACTCAAGAGAAGTTTCTAAACTTTGTGGTATCATGGCTGCAGAATTAGGACTAAACGTAAAACTAGCTAAAAGAGCAGGTTTATTACACGATATTGGTAAAGTGCCAGACACAGAAAGCGATTTACCACACGCACTTTTAGGGATGCAGTGGGCTGAGAAATATGGTGAAAAAGAAGAGGTTTGCAACGCAATTGGAGCACACCACGACGAGATTGAAATGAAATCTTTATTATCACCAATTATTCAGGTTTGTGATGCGATTTCTGGAGCAAGACCAGGTGCTAGACGTCAGGTTTTAGATTCTTACATCCAGCGTTTGAAAGACCTTGAAGATGTAGCTTACGGATTCAGCGGTGTGAAAAATGCTTATGCAATTCAAGCAGGTAGAGAACTTCGTGTAATTGTAGAAAGCGAAAAAGTTTCAGATGATAATGCTGCAAACTTATCTTTTGAAATTTCACAAAAAATTCAAACAGAAATGACTTATCCTGGTCAGGTAAAAGTTACAGTAATTAGAGAAACTAGAGCTGTAAATATTGCTAAATAATCGGGAACATAAATAAAAAATAAAGACTGTCAATCGACAGCCTTTATTTTTTTATCCAATTTAAACTTTACACATCATTAAAAACGATTTTAAAACTTGTTCCCACTCCTACTTCACTTTCTACCAAAACAGTTCCTTTCATCGCTTCTATTTGATTTCTCGTAATGTAAAGTCCTATTCCGCGAGCTTCTTCATGTTTATGAAAAGTTTTATACATTCCGAATAATAAGTCGCCGTATATTTTCAAATCAATCCCGAGTCCGTTATCTGTAATTTTAAGCGATTTAAATCCTTCAGGCTCAATTGCAAAATCAAACACAATTACAGGATCTCGATCTGGATGTGCGTATTTGATCGCATTTGTGGTAAAGTTCAACAAAACACTTTCCAAATAGGCCGGATTAAAATTAATCGTCAAATATTTTGGAACATTATTTATAATTGTAACCTTACGCTGTTTATCATAT
>NZ_CAMLIX010000334.1 GCF_946479975.1 uncultured Flavobacterium sp. | reverse complement strand
CCTTACAATCCAGCTGTTACTCCACCGCCACCTGCACCGCCAGCACATGTAGTTGAACAAACTTCTGCGACAACTAGCGAGTCAACACAGTTGGTTAATCCTGTAGTAACAACAGCAGAAAATGCCGTGGATAAAATTGCAGAAAATACAGATAATGCACCAGTTGTAGATAATACAACGGGAACAGGAACTCCTTCAAATTCTATTACATCTCCTGGAGGTGGAGGAAACGGAAGCGTTGTTTCTGCAGCACCAGCAACTAACGAACCAGTTAATGTTGCCATTTTAGACAAACTGCCACAATATCCAGGTGGAATCAGCGAGTTCTATAAATATGTTGGAAATAATTTCCGCAGACCAGAATTAGACATGGAAAAAACCTTAAGAGTTTACCTTTCTTTTGTAGTTGAAAAAGACGGATCTATCACAGACATTATTGTTCTAAATGATCCGGGTTACGGAATGGGTAAAGAAGCAATTAGAGTTTTAAAATCAGTAAAAGCAAAATGGAGTCCTGGAATTCTTGACGGAAAGGCAGTTCGTACAGCATATAAACTTCCAATTACAATAAAAACGGAAGTTGAATAATAAAAATGGCAGAACTTAGGTTCTGCTTTTTTTTGCTATAAAAACAAACAATTAAGAGATTTAGAGAAATTGGCAAAACACTTTTTGCGCCTTAAATTTTCTTAATCTCTTAATGTTTAAAATTCATTTTTATTCTCTATTTTATTTACTTTTACACAACACTAAAAAAATCACCAAAAACCAAAAACAAATAAAATGGGAATATTTTCAGCTCTTATGGGCAACGCAGGTTCTGTAACCCAAGAAGATTTAATTAAAAAATACGGACAGCTTTTAACTACTAATGAAGAAATCGAAATGGGTTTCAAACTTATTCGAGACACTTTCATCTTCACAAACAAAAGATTGATTTTAGTTGATGTGCAGGGAATTACTGGAAGCAAAACAGAATACAAATCGATTGCTTACAAAAACATTACAAGATTTAGCGTAGAAACCGCTGGAACTTTTGATCTTGATGCCGAATTAAAAATTTGGATTTCAAGCGAGCAGCATCCAAGTATTGTAAAACAGTTTAACAAATCGGTTAATGTTTACGAAGTACAGAAAGTTTTAGCTTTTCACGTTTTAGGATAAAAACAAAACCCGGCAAATGCCGGGTTTCTTGTTTTTTGAGGAAACAACTTATTTCTTTTTAGTTGTAGTTTTCTTAGTCGTTGCAGCTTTTTTAGTTGTAGTTGCAGCTGGCACCGTGTTTACAATTTTTTGCTGTACGTAAGCTTTATAAACTCCGTCTTTTTCAGCTCTCTTTTTAGCATCATCCGCTCTTTTTTGAGAATCTGGGTGCGAACTCATCATTTGATCGATAAATGAAGCTTGAGATCCTTCGCTCATTTTAGCCAAAATTCTAAAAGCAGATTCTTCAGCATTCACATTATAACCGTTTTTCTTCATGAAATTATAAGCAAACAAATCGGCTTCAGATTCTTGTTTACGGCTGTATTTACTATCAATAATTGCGCTTCCAATTTTCCCAACTTGACTGTCTGTAACGGTCGCTAAAGTAGCAGATTGAGAAGCCGCACCATCCATTAATGCTTCTTTTTGGTAAGCTGCTCTAATTGCATCTCTTGAATCATTATTTACAACGTGTCCTATTTCATGTCCAATAACAGCAACCAGTTCGTTATCATCCATGATATCCATTAATCCAGAATATACACGAACACTTCCGTCTGCTGTAGCAAAAGCATTTACTTCTTTTATTTTATACACTTTATAATTTAAAGTAAATCCGTCAGTAGAAGCATGTTTGCCAAAAACTCGGTTTAACCTCAAAGTGTAGCCATCAGCTGGTCCGGCAATTTCGTGTGCAGCGTCTAATTTATCAACTGCCTCTTTAGAAAGTTTTGCTGCGTCTGCATTACTAAAAGTAAAACCTGTTACTCCTTTTTGAACTGCTCCAATTGCTTTATCTCCAAAGTTAATTTGTGCAGTCATTTTTGTTGCACCAAATGCTGCAAATAAAAGTCCAACTATTATAAATTTCTTTTTCATGTTTTTTCAAATTACAATTTAACAACAAATGTAAATAACAAAAATGCTATTTCATTTCATAAAAAGTTTGTTTTTTCAACAATTAAAGATATAACTTTTTAGTGAACGAATAAATATGAAAACAAAAAAACGGCAGACCCAAAGGATCTGCCGTTTTTAAGCTGTATGTAAAAACTACTTCTTTTTTGTTGTTTTTTTAGTAGTTGTTTTTGCTGCTGTTTTTGTTTTTGCAGTAACAGGAGCTGTATTTACAATTTTTTGCTGCTCATAAGCTTTATACAAGCCGTCTTTAGTTGCTCTCTTTTTAGCATCGTCTGCTCTTTTTCCAGAATCAGGATGCGAACTCATCATTTTAGTAATGAAAGAAGAATCTGCACCTTCACTTAAATTCTGTAAAATTCTAAAAGCCGATTCTACAGCATTCACATCATAACCATTTTTTTTCATAAAGTCGTATGAAAATGAATCTGCTTGTGATTCTTGTTTTCTACTGTGTTTGCTGTCGATCATTGCACTTCCTAAAACTCCTAATTGAGATTTTGTAATGGTCTCCATTTTTCCAGATTGTGATGAAGCAGCATCAAGAAGTGCCTCTTTTTTGTAAGCTGCTTTAATAGCATCTCTTGTATCGTGATTTACAACGTGACCAATTTCATGTCCAATAACAGCCAATAATTCATTATCGTCCATAATATCCATTAAACCAGCAAACACGCGCACACTTCCGTCTGCACATGCAAATGCGTTGATATCTTTTACTAAATATACTTTATAATTTAGTGCAACTCCATCTGTAGAAGAATGTTTTCCAAACAAACGATTTAAACGAATTGCGTAACCATCTGTTGCTTCTGCTACAGGATTATTTGCATCCATTTCATCAATTGATTTTTTTGCCAGAGCTGCAGCATCTGCATCACTAAATGTAAAACCCGAAACTCCTTTGCCTAAAGCACCCATAGCCTTATCTGAAAGTATTTGTGCATTTGCTTCAACAGAACCAAAAATCGCAAATAAAATTCCTAAAACGATAAATCTTCTTTTCATATTTTTAAAACTATTTAATTAACAACAAAATTAGTTTTAGATAAATTTCAAACGATCTCTAAAAGTCATATTTGTAATAGATTAGGGTTGAAATATGAAAAATAAACGAAAAATAAATTTAGCCCTCAAAATAAACTACATTCCGTATCTTTGTACTTTGATTATTATTATATGGAAACATCCGCTGCTAATATACCTACTGCAAAACCTAAGTGGTTAAAAGTAAAACTGCCAATTGGACAAAAATATACTGAACTGAGAGGTTTGGTCGATAAATATAGTTTAAATACAATTTGTACTTCGGGAAGCTGTCCTAATATGGGAGAATGCTGGGGCGAAGGAACTGCAACTTTCATGATTTTAGGAAATGTATGCACCCGTTCTTGCGGTTTCTGCGGCGTAAAAACCGGAAGACCTGAGACAGTAGATTGGGATGAACCTGAAAAAGTGTCTCGTTCTATTAAGATCATGAATATCAAACATGCTGTAATTACAAGTGTGGATAGAGATGATTTAAAAGATGGAGGTTCAATTATTTGGATGGAAACTGTTAGAGCTATTCGTAGAATGAATCCGAATACAACTCTTGAAACTTTAATTCCAGATTTTCAAGGAATTGAAAGAAACTTAGACCGTATCGTTGAAGCAAATCCAGAAGTAGTTTCTC
>NZ_CAMLIX010000333.1 GCF_946479975.1 uncultured Flavobacterium sp. | reverse complement strand
ACTAAAATTTCGATTTCACCAGTTGGAATATTTTTGTTTTTAGCTTCACGCTCAATAACAGTTCCTTTTACTTGAATTACAAATTCTCTTCCTAGAGTTTTAGCCAATTCAAAAACGGTTTTGTCCGTACGGCTTTCGTCAAAAATAAGCTGCGTAATTCCGTAACGGTCACGTAAGTCAACCCAGTTCATAAATCCTTTATCACGTGATTTTTGTACCCATCCCGCTAGTGTAACTTCCGTATTAATATTTGAGGCATTAAGTTCGCCGCAATTATGACTTCTATACATGATCTAAATTTTAGACTGCAAAAGTAAACACAAAATTCAAATTAATACAGTAAAGTGATAAGTTGATTCACAATAATTTCAAATAAATTGTTAATTCTGAAATTCCGAAGCTTTAATTCTTTAGTTTTGATTCATTAAAAAACAAATATTAATACCTATGAAGAAACTTTTTGTTGCTGGTTTGGTAATTTTTACTGCTTTGAATAGTATAGGACAAAGCAATAATTCAATTAAATTCTCAGCTAAAATCGCAAATAGAAACAGCGATACTTTAGTTATTAAAGGAAGAAACGATTTTAAACAGGTAATTCCAATTGATAAAAAAGGAGTTTTTGCAGCAACATTTGATGCTCCCAAAGGATTTTACATGTTCACTGACGGAAAAGAATCTTCAAATCTTTATTTAAAGCCAAATTCTGAAATTAATTTGACTATGGATGCCAAAGAATTTGATGAGACTATTGTATATAAAGGTAAAGGTGTAAACGAAAGTAATTTTTTAGCACAGCAAGCTTTAAAAGATGAAACTTTTCAAAACGATGCTTTTAAAAAAGAAACAGCTGAATTTAGAAGTTTATTAGAAAGTAAATTAAAGACAGATACCGAGAATGTTGAAAAAGGCGATCTTGATCCTGAATTTAAAACAGCTTTAAAAGGAAGTTTTCAAGGTTTTTATCAATATGCGGCAGATAACTACGATAGAGTTTCAAAAGCAAACAAAATGGTTGGAAAGCCATCGCCAGGTTTTGATTATGAAAACTTTAAAGGAGGAAAAACAAAACTTACTGATTTAAAAGGTAAATATGTTTACATTGATCTTTGGGCAACGTGGTGCGCACCTTGTAGAGCTGAGATTCCATATCTGCAAAAATTGGAAGAAAAATTTCATGGAAAAAACATTGAATTCGTGAGTATTTCTATTGATAAATTAAAAGATAACGAAAAATGGAAAAAATTTGTTACCGATAAGCATCTTGGCGGCACACAGCTTTTTGCTGATAAAGATTGGGAATCTGAGTTTGTTATGAATTATGGAGTAACAGGAATTCCTAGATTTATCTTAATTGATCCAAACGGAAATATTTTGAAGTCTGATGCGCCTAGACCATCTGATATTGAGCTAGAAAAAGAACTAAATACGTTATTGAACTAAATTATTTACGAAATTTACAACGTTATCGTAAAGTTCTAATTTTGATAAAATACCAGTAAAACCAGTGCTTGAGCACTGGTTTTTTTGTTTGTGATACTTTTCCAATGTTAAGCTTTTATTGAATGTTACCAAATTGTTAAGTAAAAGTTTTTTTAATGTAAACAATTAACTATATTTGATAACAATTTAATAACATTCAATAACATTTAATACCTAAAGATATGAAAAAGTGTGTGATTTTAGCGGCTGTGTTATTCTCTGGAATTCTAACAGCACAAGAAAATAAACCTGAATTAGAAACTGTTGGAAATAAAGTAAAAGCTACTTACTATTATGACAATGGTAAAATACAGCAGGAAGGCTTTTTTAAAGATGGAAAATTGGACGGTGTTTGGGTATCTTATGATGTTAACGGAAATAAAACTGTAGAAGGAGAATACACAGACGGATTAAAAACTGGAAAATGGATGTTTTTCAATGAAAAAAATCTATCTGAAGTAGCTTACGTAAATAGTAAAGTAAGTTCCGTTAAGAATTTACAGAAAAATGCTGTAGCCAATAGAAACTAATTAAGACAATTTCTTAGATAAGTACTAAACCGTTCTTTCAGGACGGTTTTTTTATGCTTTAGATTTTTTGCTTTTGTAATTTCGTCCGTACCAAATTACAAATCCAGAAACAGGAAGTGCAGCTGCGAAAAGACTTATAATAAAGGCGATTATTTTTCCAGGTAAATCTAATATTTGCCCTGTGTGAATTCCATAATTCATTTCTACAACTTGCAGACCAAGACTTTTATTTTCAAAAGGTTGTTTCTGAATTAATTTTCCGCTTGACGGATGAAAATAATAATTGCTTTGATGATCATAACGCAAAGTATGCGGATATGCGCCTGTACTTATAATGTCGCTTTTTTGCTGTGGAATCAATACAAAAAGCATTTCTGCATTTGGCTGTAATTTTATGGTTTGAATAAACGCTTGATCAATAGCTTTAATGGAATTCGTTTTTAGTGTCGTTGTATCAATTACAGGAAGTTTAGTTTCTGCTTCTTTGTCTCCACCAAAATTAAATGACTTATAAATTCCGTCGCCAACCCATTCGTAAGTAAATGTAATTCCAGTTATGGCTAAAATTAATGCGATTGCTGCAATATAAAATCCAGAAGTGTTGTGCCAGTCATAATTGACACGACGCCATTTTGCAGACCATTTTATGGTTAAACTTCTTTTTAAATCGGTTCTCTTTTTCGGCCACCATTGTATAATTCCGGTAATCAATAAGAGTATAAAAATAATTGTTGCACCGCCAATAATATGTTTTCCAATATAATCAGGAAGCAGTAAATACAAATGAATGTATTCAACTATAATAAAAAAGTCGGTTTTTGGATTTTCTGTTTTTAAATATTTTCCTGTGTACGGATTGAAATAGAGATATAAGTTTTCAGAATCGGAATAGGTGTAAGCAATTGCAGAACGATTTTTTCCATAATAAGAAATCATGCTTACTTTATTCTTCGGAAGAATTTCTTTTGCTTTTTCTTCTAAAACTGAAGGTAGAATGTAGGGTTTATTTTGAGGTTCGACCAAACGCCATTCTTTTCTCGTAATGTCTTTTATTTCATCATGAAAACAGAAAATACAACCCGTAATACTGATTATAAAAACAATAAGCCCAGAAATTAATCCGAGCCATTTATGTAGAAAACGTATTTTCGTTTTGAATCCCATTTTTTGATTAAAAGCGTAAAAGTAGGCTCAAAATTTATATGGGACAAGTTATTGATCATAATTTGCATAATGGCAATAATTAGTAAGTATGGAAAAAAAATCTCATAAAGACGCAAAGTCGCAAAGCAATATAAAAACTTTGCGACTTTGCGAGATTCAAAAATGTAACTTGAAAAATACTTGACTTTTTAAGAAACTGCTTTTTTAGGTTTTAAATGATATGCTACATACAATGAAGTTGAAGCCAAGAAAATCCAGAAAATATCAATAAAGAAAATCTGAATTTTGTTTTCCATAAAAGAATTCCAAAACCAATCTCCAGAAACGATTCCGTTTGTAATTGGAATTAAAAATCCTAAAATACTTCCAGAAATCAGACAGAATTTATTAGTAAACGCGTCATTTTTTTTAATGATAAAGAAAATAGAAAGGATTAACCAGCCTCCAAAATAAAGTGCAAATAAATTAGACTGACTTAAAGGATAGAAAATTTTGCTCCCAATAAAAGCCAAAGCCGTAATTGGGTACATGCTTAAACAAATAGCCAAATAAATACGAACAACTGCAGCGTTGAAACGTCTTTTCTTTTCTGGCATATTGTTTTTTTGTCTGGCAACAAGCCAAATCATAACTCCTGAAATGATAACAAAACAAGTTATAATTCCTAAAATGAAG
>NZ_CAMLIX010000332.1 GCF_946479975.1 uncultured Flavobacterium sp. | reverse complement strand
CAGCATTTGATATTTATCAGGAAATAATTCATAATTGAATTGTATCTTTGAGGCACTTAAATCAGAATTTCATTTTATGCATGATATTATTCAGTACCAGGATTTTTTTATAAAATATTTACAAAATCAGAACATACACAAAGAGCCCGTTAATCTTTATGAACCGATTGAATATATTTTAGGACTTGGTGGAAAACGCATTCGTCCAGTTTTAACCCTGATGGCTGCCGAAGTTTTTGATACTGATTACACAACTGCTCTACCTGCTGCAATGGCAGTAGAAGTTTTTCATAATTTCTCTTTAGTGCATGATGACATTATGGATGACGCACCTTTGCGAAGAGGGCAAGTTACGGTTCATGAAAAATGGAATTTAAACACTGGAATTCTTTCTGGTGACGCAATGCTGATTCTGGCTTATCAATATTTTGAGCAATACGAACCAATTGTTTTTAGAAATCTAGCGAAGTTATTCAGCAAAACCGCTCTTGAAGTTTGCGAAGGCCAGCAATGGGATGTTGATTTTGAAACCCGCAGAGATGTTACAATTCCAGAGTATTTAAAAATGATTGAATATAAAACAGCTGTTCTGGTTGCTGCTGCCATGAAAATGGGTGCAATCGTTGCCAAAACTTCTGAAAAAGAAGCCGATTTAATTTATGATTTCGGACTGAATTTAGGATTAGCGTTCCAATTGCAAGATGATTATCTGGATGCCTTTGGAGATCCAGAAACTTTTGGAAAACAAGTTGGAGGTGATATTATCGTGAATAAAAAAACCTATTTATATCTTAAAGCTTTAGAATTTTCTTCTGCTGAAAAAGCTGGAGAATTGGAGCAATTATTTACCTTACAACTAGAGGATAATATCGAAAAAATTGAGACTGCTAAAAATATTTTCAATCAATCTGGAGCTTCAAAAGCAACGCAGGAAGCTATCGAAATGTATACTTTTAAAGCCTTTGAAACATTAGAAAAAATGGAAATTAATTCTGACAAGAAAGCTGTTTTAAGAGCTTTCGGTGAGAATTTAATGGGACGTAAAGTTTAGTTTTCAGTGTTCAGTGTCAGTATTCAGTAAAATCTACAATCATCAATCTCAAATCTAAAATCTCATGTTTGTAGCACCCGTAAATACCGAATCGTTGTTGGCTCAGGCGCAAGCGGAAACTTTATATATAAGCCTTATTGAACAGATTAATAAAGATTTTAATTTGGCTAATGAAGGAATAGATTTCCCATTAAGTATTTCGCCCGACGAATTAAAGATTCAGCTTCACGAAAAAATCTACAGAATGATTCAGTACAAATTTGCTGAATATTTGAATCTACTTTATATTATCGACGTTCCTGAAAACGACATTAAAAAACTCGACGGATCTGATTTGGTTATTTTAGCCGAACAAGTTGCTTTTTTGATTTTAAAAAGAGAATGGCAGAAGGTTTGGTTTAGAAATTATTATAAGTGAGGTTCTGAGGTTCTGAGGTTTTTAGATACTAAGGTTCTAAGGTCTATTTTTTCAATGGAATTTCATAAAGTTTAATAAAGAGTTCTAAAGAAGTATTCAAATCCGAAATCTTATCTAGAATTGGCTGTAATGTTTCCGGAGCATTTTCAATGAAATAATCAATATGAAATTTTAGCGTTTCTCCTATTTGAAAACGGTCAGAAGTTTTTGGAGGAAGCGCAAATGACCTTAATTGCAAAAGCATACCGTTTCTAGACTGATCACGAACGAACCAGGAAAGAAATTCCAAAGATATTAAACTTTCATTCGAGCGATCGATGGTAAATTCAAATTGTAACATTACCTCGTCTTGCAATCCACCATCAGTCCTTAAAAGTGTTGCGATCGGAAGATGCGAAAATTCCAAACTTCCTAATTCAGAGCCTTTAATTCCTTCTAAATTATCAATTCCGCTGCAGACATTTTCGATACCTTTTAAGCTTACAATTGTCTTTTGAAATAATTCAATCTCTATTGGGTATTGGCTCATTTTTTATTTTCTTTATATTTTAACTGGAATTCACAAGTTAAGAATTGATGTAGCGTAACAAGTTACTCTTTTTTTTTCGAACCACTTATATTCCTTTTTTTTCTAATTGAGACGAACAATATTGTGTAATTTATCTAACTCAGTCCGGAACCCAAAATATTGCGTGTTAATTTTACTTCCGATTATTTGGAAACGACCACATTTAAAACAAATCTTTGCTATTCCAACTGTCTTTTCTTTCTTTTTAAAAATAAAGACATCCCTATATTCAGGGATACAAGCAAGTTCATTAATTTCAATAGAATCTTTTTCACTGAATACGTCTTGAATTTGTCTTTGTTGTTTCCTTGATAAATTCGATTTTTTTAAATCATATTTCAACAACAGATTCACAAAATCTTTTTCAACAGTATATGGATAATACCAATAAAAAAAGTTTGAGAATTCTTTTTTTCTTTTCTTTCTGCATGTCATTATCCTTGGATAAGTATTCGAAATTACTTCTGAAATCTATATAATAATGATCGATTTTATCAGAATCAAAAAAAGGTCGCAATTCTTTTTTTACCACCTTTTCTCTATTAATATCAGGTTTCTTGGAATTACAAGCTAAAAGCACGATTAACGTAATTATAAATATTATTTTCTTCAAATTTCTGCTTTTAAAAACTTTGAACCTTTGTCACTATGTGCCTTTGAGCCTTATATCAAAAATATACCCTCACAAAAGGCATAAATCCAGATCCGTAAAGACTTTTATTCGGATTATATAAAACATCGTAACGTGCGCCTATAGTTACATTTCCAGTTCTGTAACCTGCACCAAGATATAGGGCAGTATTCCAATAACTATCAGAAAAAGCGGGTCTGTTTACATTGGCTTCATATCTTGTATCGACTCTTACCTGCTCTAATTCTGCAGACAATTGAATTTCAGGAATCGGATTCACAAGCGTAATTAAACTTCCACCATAAACGTAAGATTCATAATAATTTTTTGAATTTAAATATCCAAACTGCAGTCCAGCACCAAATGCCACAATTTCGTTAACATTGTAAATTGCACTTGGCATTACAGAAATATCTGTATATCCAGAACCAAATCCGAGACCTAATCCGCCTCCAAATTGAACTTTGTCCCAAAAATTATTATTGTTGTCAATTCTATACTTTTGCTGCGCAATTGTGTAACTTGAGAATAAGACTGTCAAAATCACAAAAAAACATTTGCAATCGATTGAAAATTGTTTTTTATTCATACTTAACGTTTATTTTAACAAATTTTTACGTAAAAGTACGTAAAAAAAAGATTTAAATAAATGTGATTGTTGTACTTTTGCCTTTCTATATAACAAAAAGTATATTCACTCATATTATGGATAGGTTTTCATTTTTAAACGCAGCGCATACCGAGTTTTTTGCACAATTATACGATCAATATTTAGTAAACCCAGACAGCGTCGAGCCTAGCTGGAGAAGTTTCTTTCAAGGTTTTGACTTTGGACAAACGACTTATAACGACGAAAACCCTGTGCAGACTATCGTTGAGTACGTGACTAGCGACAATACAGATTACAGTCAGGTTTCAGAAAAACTAAAGAAAGAATTCAACGTTTTAAAACTAATTGACGGATACCGTACGCGCGGGCATTTATTCACGAAAACAAATCCTGTTCGTGACCGTAGAACTTCTTCTCCAACTTTGGATATTGAAAACTTCGGATTATCTTCAGCAGATCTTAATACTGTTTTTGATGCTGCACAAACAATTGGAATGACGCCTTCTTCTCTTGAAGCAATTGTAAATCGTCTTAAAGCAATTTACTGTCAGCATATTGGTATTGAATATATGTATATTA
>NZ_CAMLIX010000331.1 GCF_946479975.1 uncultured Flavobacterium sp. | reverse complement strand
TTACAACAAAGGCGGCGGACAAGGTTTAGGTTATAAAGTCGACAACCAAACACTGCCTTTCGACGAATTAAAACTAACCAAAATTGAAGAAAAAGCGCTTGTAGCTTTTATGAAAACCCTCACTGATAAAAAATACCAGTAAACCCAAAATAATCTTCAAAATGAAAATGCCGGAGCAAATGGTTTCCGGCATTTTATCTCTAATCTACCAATATTCTATATGGAAATACATTTGAAGATCTGTTTTTTAGCTGCATTAAAAAACTGTCGCACAAATATTCCCACTCTATGGTGCGCCTCCTGGATATGTTGGGTATGAGCAAGGAGGACTTTTAGTAAACAAAATTAGACAAAAACCTTACTCCATAGTTTTATTTGATGAAATTGAAAAAGCACATCCTTCGGTTTTTGATGTTTTTCTTCAAATTATGGACGAAGGAAAACTTCACGATCGATTAGGAAAAGAAGGGGATTTTTCTAATGCGATTATTCTTTTTACGTCAAATATTGGCGCTGATCATATTGTGGAAACGTTTAATAATAAAGAAATTCCGAGTTCAACTTCTTTAATGGAAATTATGGGGAATTATTTCCGACCAGAATTTTTAGGCCGATTAACAGAGATTGTACCTTTTGCACCTATCAGCAAGGAAAATGCGCTAAAAATATTTGAGATTCATCTTAAAAAAGAATTCACTGATTTATTAAAAAACATAAATATTACTGTTGAAATTCCAATTCAAACTAAAACTCATCTAGCTGAAAATGGATTTAATGCTAAGTATGGTGCAAGACCAATTAAAAGTATTATAAGAAGTCATTTAAGAAGACCTCTCGCAAAGAAAATAATTTCTGGTGAAGTAAAAGATGGTGATACCGTTTCAGTCATTATTGAAAATAATGAAGTAAAGTGGATTAAAGAAGAAGCTATATCAGTTGACAATTAGATTTATATCAAAAAAACGCTAAGAAATTAATCTTAGCGTTTTTCATTTATTTTAATCTAAAACCAAACCAATCTGACCATCATCATCCAGTTCCGTTTCTACTGGATCATCATCTAAGATTTCAGGTTTCTCTGGAACTTCTTCTACGGGTTCTTCATAGGGAAGCGGATCTAATAAGTTAACTTGTCTCAACTTATCTGTTGTTAACTGGTTTCCTAAAGCTTTAAAACCTTTTACAGCTATAAAATCTTCAATATCAATATGAAGATCTTCTTTTTGAACGCCTTTTACTTTTGCAAAAACCAATTGCGCCACCGGACGGTAATCTGTAGAAACTATTTCTAACTGCGAATTTGGATGATCGGTAATAAAACTTTCTTCTTTACCTTCATTTTCTACAAGGAAACGTTTTAGGAAATAACGTTCTTTTTCTCCATCGTAATAAATCGCTGAAATCGGTTTTTTAGGTTTCCATTTTTCCAAAACAATCATATCTTCCTCAAAATGAGTAGACAATTCTGGAATGATTACTTTCAATTTTCCTGACTGACTTATTACTAAGATTTTATCGCTTGGTTTAAATTCGCCCAGTAATTCTCCTCTTGCATCAACATTTAGACGTTTTACAGTATCATCAAACCAAACTTTTCTTGGTAGTAAAGTCGAAATTCCTTTTTCTTTTAATTCAATTTTCTTGATTGGATATTTAGTTACTAAATTTCCTTTTGATGCACGGCCTTTAATCGCCAATTTCGCAAAATCAATATCAAATTTTAGTTTTTTAATTGTTCCTATTTGACGTAATAAGATCGTAACAACCTCAGCTTCACCATTCGGATTATGTGAAAAATAAACAACTTGAGAACCGTTCGTTCCGTTCGTTAAATCGTAAGCTTTGTCACGTGTAACTCCGGTTACATTGAAACGTTTAATATAAGATGGACCTGATTTTCCATCACGATACATCATGTTGTAAATCGTGCGCTTGTCGCTCTTATCGAATACCGCAACGTGAATAATATCTTTACCTATAAACGTTTTGGCATCGACTTTTGTAATCATCATGGTACCGTCGCGCAAAAACACAATTACATCGTCAATATCAGAACAATCGGCAACGTATTCGTCTTTCTTTAAACTGGTTCCAACGAAACCTTCTTCACGGTTTACGTATAATTTTGTATTACGTAAAACAACTTTTGTTGCTTCAACGTTATCAAAAACACGAAGCTCTGTCTGACGCTCACGTCCTTTTCCGTATTTCTCTTTTAATTTGGTAAAATAGGCAATGGCAAAATCAGTAAGATGTTCCAAATTATATTCTACCTCTTTCATTTCTTCTTCTAGCCTTGAAATCAAATCATCAGCTTTATCAGAGTCAAAACGAGTAATACGAATCATCGGAATCTGAGTCAATCTTTGCAAATCATCATCTGTAATTTCTCTAACGAATGATTTTTTGAAAGGCTCAAATCGGTCATACAAATATTTGTATAATGACTCTCTGTCTCCGTATAATTTAAAGTCAATGTACATTTCTTCACGAATGAAGATTTTCTCCAAAGTAGAAAAATGCCATTTATTTTTTAATTCTTCTAACTGAATTTCTAGTTCCTGACGCAATAAATCAACTGTTCTTTCTGTCGAAATTTTCAACATTTGAGAAACACCAATAAATAACGGTTTATTATCTTCAATAACACAACCTAAAGGCGCTACAGAAGTTTCACAAGCTGTAAATGCAAATAATGCATCGATAGTTTTATCTGGCGAAACACCTGGGAAAAGGTGAATTAAAATCTCAACATCTGCTGCGGTATTGTCTTCAATTTTCTTGATTTTGATTTTACCTTTTTCATTGGCTTTCAAAATACTATCAATCAAAGTTGTGGTATTAGTCGAAAACGGAATCTGCGTAATTACTAATGTATTTTTATCCAATTGAGCAATTTTAGCACGTACGCGCACACGTCCGCCACGAAGTCCGTCATTGTAATTCGAAACATCGGCAATACCCTGCGTCATAAAATCAGGATAAAGCGTAAACGGTTTTCCTTTTAAGATTTTAATCGAAGCATCAATTAATTCATTGAAGTTATGTGGCAAAACTTTCGTTGAAAGTCCAACAGCGATACCTTCAGCACCTTGAGCCAAAAGCAATGGGAATTTTACTGGAAGATTATTTGGTTCTGCACGACGACCATCGTACGAAACGCCCCAATCCGTGATTTTTGGAGAATACAAAACCTCCAAAGCAAATTTAGACAAACGTGCCTCAATGTAACGCGAAGCTGCTGCACCGTCGCCTGTTAGTATATTTCCCCAGTTTCCCTGACAGTCAATCAACAAATCTTTTTGACCAATTTGCACCATTGCATCACCAATACTCGCATCTCCGTGTGGGTGATACTGCATGGTGTGCCCTACTACATTGGCAACTTTATTATAACGACCATCATCCAACTCTTTCAAAGAGTGCATAATACGACGCTGAACAGGTTTAAATCCGTCTTCGATAGCAGGAACTGCACGCTCTAGGATTACGTACGAAGCGTAATCTAGAAACCAGTCTTTGTACATTCCAGTTACTTTCGTTATAACGTCTTCGCCTTCTTCTTCCTGATTTTCGTAAAAATGCTGTCCTTCAAAGTTTTTAGCATCTACATCAATAATCTCATCGCCATCTCCATTTTGATTGTCATCAATCTGGTTTTCATCCTGATTATTTTCGTCGTCGTTTGGAATTATGTTATCGTCTTCTTCGTCTTTCATTATGTTTTGTTCAGTGTAACAACTAAAATATTCTAAAACTTAAGTCTAAATAAACTTTTTATATTTTTTACTTTTAAAATGGAACAGTATCATCCGTGAGACCATATTTAAAATAAAATTTCTGCTCTTCATTGGCAATCATACTAGATCTTAA
>NZ_CAMLIX010000330.1 GCF_946479975.1 uncultured Flavobacterium sp. | reverse complement strand
AACCTACCCCTATCGACCAAACCAATGAGACCTAAACACAAAACGATTCCTATTTTTGAAAGGATTAATACAACACAAAATAAAATAATTATGAAAACAATGTTTCTTTGTCTATTTTTATCAATGAGCTTTGCCTATATTTCTGAAAAAACCGGCTGGCTTGAAATCGATTGGAAAATAATTTTTATTCCTGCATTGCTTGTTTTGCAAATTATAATTATTGGAACTGCTTTAAAAAACAGATATAAAAAACATTAATAATTTTAATGAAAGGTCTTAACGAATTATAGACAATACCGCTATATTTGATTTCATTTAATTTTTATGATGAAAAGCATTCTAAGTCCTCTCCTACTATTATTTACATTTTTATCATTTGCTCAAACCAAAGTTTTATCATGGAATCTTCAGAACTTTGGTAAATCAAAATCTGATATTGAGCTGCAGTATATGGCTAAAAAAATTGCCTTTTATGATATAATTGCGATTCAAGAAGTCGTTGCCGGATCTGGTGGCGCACAAACTGTGGCTAAACTTGCCACGTTTCTTAACGAAAAAGGAACAAAATGGGAATACAGCATCAGCAATCCAACTTCTAGCAGTAGTTATAAAACAGAACGTTATGCTTTTATTTGGAAAACCAGTAAAGTTAAACTGAAAAACAAACCTTGGCTGGAGCAAAAATTCAATTTAGAAATTGACAGAGAACCTTATTTTGCGACATTTGAAATCGACAAGAAAACAATTACGTTAGTTAATTTTCATGCTATAACTAAAAAAAGACAGCCTGAAACTGAAATTAAATACTTTAAATTTCTGCCTAACGAATATCCTACTTTAAATTTAGTTTTTTTAGGTGACTTTAATTGTCCTGAAAAACACAGCGTTTTTAATCCGCTTAAAAAAATGGGATATGATTCTGTTTTAAAAAACCAGAAAACTACACTTAAACAGAAATGCAAAAACAATATTTGTCTGGCTTCAGAATTTGATAATATCTTTTATAAAACTTCCAATTTAAAAGTCGTCAATTCAGGAATCATTAAGTTTTATGAAGACTTTGATTCTCTTCAAGACGCAAAAAAAGTTTCAGATCATATTCCGATTTGGTTTGAATTTTCTTTAAACTAATTACGTTTTTAATTTCTTTTTTCTTGCCGCTGGAAACAAAACATTATTTAAGATTAATCTATATCCAGGAGAATTTGGATGTAAATCTAAAACCGTTGGCGGATCACCAACCTGATGCTGAAAATCTTCTGGATCATGCCCGCCAAAAAAAGTAAACATTCCTTTTCCTTTTTCACCATGTATGTATCTAGATTCTCCATTTAACTCACAAGTTCCCATAATCAGGACATTTGATTTTATTAATGAAGTATCAAAAGAAGTCGTTTGTCCCATAAAACCTTTAACCAATTGGGTATGATTCTGGCAAAGCATACTCGGAATCGGATCCCATTTTGCAGAGAATTCCATCAAAGTAAAATAATCTTTATCCATCATAATTCTCCTTTTTGTGGTCATATCGATATCCGAAAACTCATAAACTTCGGGTTTTCTTTCTAAGGTAAAATTCTTAAAGGCAAAAGAATTATTATAATTTAATTTGGATTGATAATTTGATTCACTTGGGTCTCCGTCAAACATAGCTTCGCAAATATCTACACCATCGGCTGCGAGGGCAATATCAAAACTATCTGTAGCAGAACACATTGCAAACATAAAACCGCCACCCACAACAAAATCTCTGATTTTTTTTGCTACAGCTCCTTTTTCCTGAGAGACTTTTGCATAACCTAACTTAGTGGCTAATGCTTCAGAATCTCTTTTTTGATCAATATACCAAGGTGTATTTTTATAAGCTGCATAAAATTTTCCGTATTGTCCGGTAAAATCTTCATGATGCAGATGAAGCCAGTCGTACATTAAAAGCTGATCGCTTAAAACTTCTTCATCATAAATTGGTGTAAACGGAATTTCGGCATAAGTTAATACTAAAGTCACAGCATCATCCCAAGGTTGTTTTCCTTTTGGAGTATAAACTGCAATTTTTGGTGCTTTTTCTAAAATTACAGATTCCATATTTTGCGAAGGACTAGAAATTTCATTCAAAATAGAAGCTTGTTCGCTGTCTGAAATAACTTCAAAACTAACGCCTCTAATTTTGCATTCTTTTCTAATCTCATCAGCATCTGGAAGCAGAAAAGATCCGCCGCGATAATTTAAAAGCCAACTTGCTTTATAATCTCTGCTCAAACACCAATAGGTTATACCATAAGCTTTTAAGTGATTTTGTTGCGTAGTTTCATCCATAGGAAGCAGGATAAACGATGCGCGAACATTAAATGTAATTAAAAGTATAAAAATGTAGAATAAACTCTTATTCATCCGAAAAATTATTTTAGTAAAGATATAAAGGAAGTCTTAAAAAAAAGAATGCATACAATTTTTTCTAGCTTAATGGAATGTTAAATAAGAAAACAGGTGTAAATACCTGATTTACAATATTAAAAAAAACAGGTAAAAACACCTATAGTACGATTAAATAATCTATCTACATTTGCTATCCCAGATCATCAAACTAATCAATGTAAAAACAACCAACCATGAAGTTTAATGATAGTAATAATCAAGAAAAGGGTATGAATATAATTCAAAAAATAGGTTTATGTGTTCTTGTAGTGACCATTATATTATATTACGTTTTGTCAATTCAATTTTTGACAGCGTAGATAATTAAAGTGTTAAAACTGCTAAATCATTTTGAATAGCATATACAACCAAACCAGCGATATTTCGTGATTCTGTTTTAAGCAGTAAATTATTTCTGTGCCCTTCAATAGTTCTCGGACTTAAAAAAAGATGTTCTGCAATTTCTGCTGTTGTTTTCTGCTGACAGATTAATTGTAGAATTTCTACCTCGCGTGGCGAAAGAAAATTAGTTTCCAGACCGCCTTTAGAATTTTTAGGCGACACTATTGTTTCCTGAATTGTTTTTAAAACATTTTCGTTATAGTAGAAACCTTTAGAAGCTACTTCATTAATGGTGAGAATTAAATCTTTTGGAGTAGTATTTTTTATCAAATAAGCCACAGCACCAACTTGAATCATATTGGCTACAAACGACTTAGTATCATAACTAGTCAATGCAATAATCTTAATATCAGGATAGGTTTTTCGAATAATTTTTGTGGCTTCAACACCATTTAAAATTGGCATTTTCAAGTCCATTATAATTATATCGGGTTTAACTTCATTTTTATCTAACTCCGAAATAAGTTCATCTCCGTTTGAGGACTCAAATATAATTTCTATATTTTCTTCCCTTTGCAATAAAAAAGAAATTCCTTTGCGAAACAAAATTTCATCATCGACTAAGGCAATTTTTATGGCAGCATTCATCTTATTTGATTTTGGTCGTTTGGTTTTGGTCTGCCGAATTTACGAAATATGATTTATAAAATACTGAATTACTTAATTTTATTCACTAAAAACCAAACTTAAAGTATATATTTTAAATCAAAAAGTAAAATTCACTATAATTCCGTTATTAATTTCAGATGTAATTTTTATTGTCCCTTCTAAAAATGAAATTCGGCTGTCAATATTTTTCATTCCTAAACCTTTTTGATTTTCATCGTTTTTGCTGTCAAAACCAATTCCATTATCTTCATAATCGCAATTATTTATTCCGTCTTTAGTAGTAAAAGAAATCCAAATTTCTGTCGCTTTTCCGTGACGAAGGGAATTATTCATCAGTTCCTGCAAGATTCTAAAAACATGCAAATGCCTATCGATGTCATTATCATCAAAGTCAATTTCGTTTTTATAATGCGTTTTAACCGATTTACTACTTTCGAATTCCTCGCATAATTCTTCAATTGCTGCATTTAATCCAAATTTTTCAAAA
>NZ_CAMLIX010000329.1 GCF_946479975.1 uncultured Flavobacterium sp. | reverse complement strand
GTTACCAATTTGTATGCTCCTGCCCTATTTTTAGAATTGATTCAGCTCTTTTTACTTGGTGTTTTAATTTTTCTCTTCAAAAATCAATGGTCTGGAGTTTCCATGAGAAACTGGCTTTTCCTTTTAGGATTATTCTTTGCACTTTGCTTTTTAGACCTATTTATTACCATTGGATTATTGCAGCGTTTCGCGTTTGTAGCTATCAATATTTTGGGAATTCGCTACGGTTTAGTGCAGATTAAAACACTTAAAGAAGAACTTTACATAAAAGGCTTTTTTAAATGGGCAAGTATCATCTTTATAAGCTTAAATGTATTGTCAATTCTTTATAATTTATTTGGCAGAGTTTCACTTTCTAATATGTTAAGTCTTACAGCTTTTATTTCGCTCACTCTAATCGTTGCTTTAAGTGTACTTTTGAAGATTATTTTAGAAATTATTTTACTGCAAATTTATACTACTAGAGTAAAAAGAGGAATTGAAAAAATGTTTGATTATGAAAGTTTATCAGACAATTTAAAAAAGCCTTTCATCATCGTAATTAGTTACATGTGGCTAATTGTAATTGCATCCAATTTGAATATTTGGGAGTCGCTTCGTTTTTCTTTAGTAAAGCTACTCAGTCATCCCAATACAATCGGAAGCATTACTTTTACACTTGGTAACATCGTTTTATTTTTTATCATTATCTGGGCTGCACATTTGCTTCAAAAATATGTTGCTTATTTCTTTGGAGAAATTGATGACGATGAAAATGAGGAAAACATCAATAAAAGACAACATTCTAAACTGCTTATTACCCGATTAGTTGTTTTGATAAGTGGTTATTTACTGGCAGTTGCCGCGTCTGGAATGCCTTTAGATAAATTGAGTATTCTTTTAGGAGCTTTAGGTGTCGGTGTCGGACTTGGACTTCAGAATATTGTAAGCAATTTTGTTTCGGGAATTATCTTAATTTTTGACAAACCAATTCAGATTGGTGATGTTGTGGAAATTAGTTCAGAATCCGGTCGTGTAAAATCGATGGGACTTAGGACAACTAAAATCAATGCTCCAAACGGTGCCGAAATCATTATTCCGAATGGAAATTTATTATCTCAAAATATTACCAACTGGACGTATACCGATAATTTTAAATTGGTAGAAGTTACTTTTGAAATCACTGGAGAAACTATTCCTGAAGAAATTAATACAGTAGTAAACGAAACGCTGGCAAATCTTCCGATGGTTAACAGTACAAAACCATCTCAAATTTATTACAGCTCTATTTCTGATGGGAAATATAAAATTCTAATCAAGTTTTGGTGCAGTATTTATAGAACTGAAGAAACGATAAGTACGGCAAGACAAGAACTTTATGTCAATTTTAAAAATAAAGGTTTGAATTTCTCTAGTTAAGAAGAAAAACAAAAAACCTTCAAAATTTAAAGCCTGAAAAAAAAGAATCAAATCTCTTTTTTCAGGCTTTTTCTTTGAACCTAATTTTCATTTCCCTTACGCTTTTATTACAATTTGAGTTCAAAAATTAAACAAATAAAAAGCTTCCTGATCGCGTAATATAGACAAAAAAATATCTAACAGTATGATTTGAATCATGTTTTGAAAGAAATGATGATAATACATTTACCCTATTAAATTATATGCTTAAACGCATTTCAAGACAAACAAAACCAGAACCAAAAACTTCTTTTCTGCATTACTTACAGATAGAAATTAAGACCATTAAAATGGATAAGAACTTTTTAATACAAGAAATAAACCGATTAAAACGCGAAAAAAATGCGGTTATTCTGGCTCATTATTATCAAGATGAGGACATTCAGGATATAGCAGATTTTATTGGTGATAGTCTCGAATTATCTAAAAAAGCTCAAAACACCACTGCAGACATTATTGTTTTTGCGGGAGTTCATTTTATGGCAGAAACGGCAAAGATTTTAAACCCAGATAAAAAAGTTTTATTGCCTGATTGGGAAGCTGGATGTTCACTTGCAGATGGCTGTAATCCAAAAGATTTTAAAGCTTTTAAAGAACAATATCCAGATCACGTTGTGGTGACTTATATCAACTGTTCTGCTGAAATAAAAGCGATGAGCGATCTCGTTTGTACTTCGGCGAATGCCAAAAAAATAATCGGCTCAATACCTGCCGACCAAAAGATCATATTTGCTCCAGATGAAAATTTAGGTAATTATCTTCAAAAGGAAACCAAACGTGAACTCGTCTTGTGGAAAGGCTCATGTGTAGTCCATGAAGCCTTTTCATTAGACAAATTAATTGAAATTTATAATAAAAACCCAAACGCAAAAATTGCGGCACATCCAGAGTCTGAAAGTCATATTTTAAAAGCAGCCCACTATATTGGCTCGACTTCGGGTATTATTAATTTTATTAAAACGGATCCTACTGCCGTTTTCATTGTGGCCACAGAAGCCGGTATCCTGCACGAGCTTTCAAAAGCTGTACCGAACAAAACGCTGATTCCGGCTCCTTCCACAGAAGACAATACTTGTGCCTGCAGTGAATGTGCTTTCATGAAAATGAATACATTAGAAAAACTGTATTTGTGCCTTAAAAATGAAAGTCCAGAAATGCAGATCACAGAAAAATTGAGAATTGAGGCTTTAAAACCAATTGAAAAAATGCTTCAATTATCATAAAAAAGCAATTAACGCTAAAATCAAAATAACATGCTTACAACAGATATATTAATCATCGGTTCTGGTATTTCGGGATTATTTTTTGCTATGAAAACAGCACAAAAACGCCCAGATTTATCTATTGTTATAATGACTAAAGAAACAGCCAAAAATACCAACACGCAGCTCGCTCAAGGCGGTATTGCCGTGGTGACCGACCTTATAAAAGACAGTTTTAACAAACACATACACGATACCCTTCGTTCTGGAGGCGGTTTGTGCGATAAAGATGTCGTTAATATGGTTATAAAACAAGCGCCAGAAAGACTTAAGGAATTGATTGAAATTGGAACTTCTTTTGATAAAGATGAAAAAGGCCAATGGGATTTAGGTTTAGAAGGCGGACATTCACAACACAGAATATTACATCATAAAGACAGCTCCGGGATGGAAATTGAGCGAAAACTGCTTAAAATAATTAAGCAAATGCCGAACATTGAACTTTGGGAAAACCATATGGTTATTGACTTAAATACCGAAACCAAGAAGAATAAAACGACTTGTACCGGAGCCTTTTTTTATGATAAAAAACACAATAAAATAAAATACATAAGAACCAGAACAACTGTTCTAAGCACTGGCGGATGCGGTCAACTTTTTGAAAATACGACGAATCCGAAAATTGCAACAGGCGACGGACTGGCAATGGCAGCGCGTGCGGGTGCAGAAATTGTAGACATGCAGTATATTCAGTTTCATCCAACAGCTTTATATTCAGGAAAAGAAAATCCGCTGTTTTTAATTTCTGAAGCTGTAAGAGGTTTTGGCGCTCATATTATAAACGACGAAGGCAAAAGATTTTTATTTAAATATGACATTCGAGGCGAATTGGCTACTCGAGATATGGTTTCAAGCGCCATCAGCAAAGAGCTGAGATTGAGCGGAAAAAATCATGTTTATTTGGACTGCAGACATTTAAATACAGCCGATTTTTATGTTCATTTTCCAGTTATTGCAGCACATTGTAATCAATTGGGCATACGACCAGAAAAAGATTTAATTCCGGTTGTTCCAGCGGCGCATTATCAATGCGGTGGTATTAAAGTAGATCAAAATGGAGCTACGGCAATTCCGAATCTTTATGCGGTTGGGGAATGCGCAAGAACAGGACTTCACGGAAAAAATCGTCTGGCATCAAACTCACTTTTAGAAGCTTTGGTATTTGCGCATCAGGCTTCAGAAAATGTAGATCGAACAATTGCAGGTTTTACCTATTCTGGCAGAATATTAATTCCGAAGTTTCCTAA
>NZ_CAMLIX010000328.1 GCF_946479975.1 uncultured Flavobacterium sp. | reverse complement strand
AGGAGTTGCATTAATGGCAGTTTCAATTTTATCAAGTTGTGCAAACGACTTTGATGAAATAAACAAAGATCCTAATTCATTGACTGAAGATCAGTTAGATGCTACATTAGCAGGACCTGCATTTGCATCTGCATTGTATGCTGGTATTCACAATGGATCTTATTCTTCGCCAGGTGTAGATGACCAAGGTACTTGGGGTATTGCAACAGGTATTTTATCTTCAACTTTTATCCACTACCTAAACTGTGGATACGGAACAGAAAGAAATGCTTTTGTTAATGGATACGAAGGAAGAGGATGGACAAGATTTTACACTGTAGCAGCGCCTGCTTTAGCAAATGCTTTTAAAGCATCTGAAGGAAATGCAGAAGCTACGGCAGTACTTAAAATCTGGAAAGTTTTCATGTACAACCAAATGGTTGATGCTTACGGACCAATTCCTTACACGGAAGCTGGTAATGGTAAAGAAAAAGTTCCTTACGATAGCGTAGAATCTATTTATACAGATTTCTTCAAATTATTAGATGAAGCAAATGCTACATTATCTTCAAGTTCAGTAACTTCAGTTGCTTCTCTTTCTCCAAACGATAGAGTATATGAAGGAAATGTTGCTAAATGGAGAGTTTTTGGAAACAGTATGAGATTACGTTTGGCTTTAAGAATTTCTGATAAAGATCCAGCAAAAGCAAAAACACAAGCTGAAGCTGCTGTTGCTGCAGGAGTTATGGAGACAAACGATCAAAGTGCATTCTTTAAAGCAAGTAATATTACTCCAAACAATTTAAACATGATTGTAAACAGCTGGGGTTATGTAATGACAGCTTCTATGGAAAGTATCTTGGTAGGATATCAAGATCCACGTTTATCAAAATGGTTTGCACCAATTGCGACAGGAGCATATAGAGGAAATCCAGTTGGAGGTTTAGACGATCAATTTGGAACTACTGAATTTTCTAAATTCAATAATAATGTGATGGGTAATGGTTCTGCTAACAACCTTAGCGAAACTAAAAACATCGAAATCTTCATGGCTTCTGAAAATTATTTGACTAGAGCAGAAGGAGCTTTAAATGGATGGAACATGGGCGGTGATGCTAAAACGTTGTACGAAACTGGTATTACATTATCTCTTGCACAATGGGGAATCACTGATCCACTTATCGTTGCCGCTTACATCAACGGATCTACTTTACCAACTTTACCAAACATTTTAACTGTTTATCCAACCTTAGATTTAAGAGATATTCCAGTTAAATTGCCAGTAGCTTGGTCTGCTTCAGTTGCTAATCAACGCACGCAGATTGCAGTTCAAAAATACTTAGCAATTTTCCCAGAATCTTGGGAAGCTTGGTCGGATTTACGTAGAAGCGATGCTAAAGTAATCTACCCGGTTCTTAATACAGATAACCCAGACGCTGGTGTTGGTAAATCTCTATTAAAAAGAATCATTTACACTACAAATGAGTACTCATCAAACAAAGAAGCTGTTCAAGACGGTGTTGCTAAATTAGGCGGACCAGATTCAGGTGGAACTAGACTTTGGTGGGACACAAAATAATTAATTTGGTGAGTAAAGATCGACACAGTCCTTACTTAAAATTCAAAAGGAGAGGTAACTCTCCTTTTGTTTTATATATATGTCAGTAATTGGCATTATAAATTCTATTAACAACTGACGATATTGCAATTCAAAATCATCAAACCATAATATCATCAAACCATAAAAACCTAAAATAATGGTAAACGCATCTACCACTAACTCCTCACAAACCAAACCAACCTTAATTCCAATATTAATTATAGCAAGCCTTTTTTTTATTTTTGGTTTTGTTACCTGGATCAATGGCGCATTGATTCCGTTTATGAAAACAATAAATGAATTAACTTCTGCTCAATCATTATTGGTCGCATCAGCCTCTTATATTTCGTTTGTTGTAATGGCACTTCCTGCTTCTTATATTTTAGCTAAAATTGGCTATAAAAAAGGAATGTCACTAGGATTATTTATTATGGGATTTGGCGCTTTAATTTTTATTCCAGCAGCCGAAGCCAGAACCTATTGGATGTTTCTTACGGGAATTTTTATTCAAGGTGCCGGAATGACTTTACTACAAACTGCATCAAATCCATATATTACTATTTTAGGACCTATTGAAAGTGCAGCAAAACGAATCTCAATTATGGGAATTTGTAATAAAATTGCCGGCGCATTAGGATCCCTAATTTTTGGTTCCATTTTATTATCTGGAATTGATGAAATTCAGGCAAAACTGAGCAAAGTAAGTATTTCAGAAAAGAATATTTTGTTAAACAATATGGCAGATAGTGTGGTAGTTCCATACATTTCAATGGCAGTTGTTTTATTTGTTTTAGGATTGCTGATTCTTAAAGCACCGCTTCCAAATGTAGAAGCAGCGCCTATTGAAGAAGCAGCCGATGGTAAAACAGCCAAAACAAGTATTTTTCAGTTTCCACATCTTTGGCTAGGGGTAATAACATTATTTATGTACGTTGGAGTTGAAGTAATTGCAGGTGATACCATTATTGCATACGGAATCGCGTTAGGATTTCCTGCTGCAGATGCCAAATTTTTTACAACATTTACCTTATTGGCAATGGTTGTTACGTATGCTTTAGGTGCCTTTTTAATTCCGAAATACATTACGCAGGCATTGGCTTTAAAAGTGAGTGCTGTTTTAGGAATTTTATTGTCATTTTGTATCGTATTTTCAACTGGTTTTACATCTGTTCTATTCGTTGCCGCATTAGGAATAGCAAACGCTTTAGTTTGGCCGGCAGTTTGGCCGCTTACGCTGAATGGCCTCGGAAAATTTACTAAAACTGGAGCAGCATTATTAGTAATGGCAATTTCGGGTGGAGCTGTGATTCCGCCGTTGTATGGAAGATTTGTAGACGGTGCAAAGTCAGAACTTATTGCACAAGGAATTAGTGAAGTAAATGCAACAGCATCTGCCTCAACAAAAGGATATTGGATTTTACTTCCCTGTTATATCTTCATTTTGTATTATGCAATTTCAGGACATAAAGTGGGATTAAAGAAAAGTTAGATTTTTAGAAGAAAGAAGCAAGTTGAAGACTTCAAATCTAAGTTAGATCTTAAATGCAAAATCTTCGTCTTCCTTCTTTCATCTTAAAAAACAAAAAAAGAATAAAATGATTTCAAAAATAAAATATACTGTAACAGCTTTATGGGCAGTTTTCCTTTTTTCTAATGGAATAACAGCACAGACAAAAGCGGTAAATATTGAAAGCAGTTACATTGCAGATCCGCCAGTGACAACAAATAGTCATGCATCGACTTTGGTAGAACACAAACCAAACGAAATTCTTGCTGCTTGGTTTGGCGGTAAATACGAAGGAGCAAAAGATGTCGGAATTTATATTTCGGCTTATAAAGATAAAAAATGGTCAACGCCAAAAGAATTGATTCAGCCCTTAATTAAAAATAGAGATACATTGCCATGCTGGAATCCAGTTTTATTTAAAAGCAAAAGCAGCAATTTGTATTTGTTTTATAAAGTAGGAAAGAATCCGAGAGAATGGTTTGGCGCCATGATTGTTTCAAAAGATGACGGCGCAACTTGGGGAGAAACAAAATATCTTCCAGACGGAATCTACGGTCCAATTCGCAACAAGCCAATCGAAACTACTCCCGGCGTAATTTTATGTGGCAGCAGTACAGAAAGTGTAAAAACAGACGAATGGAGAATACACGTAGAAGAATATACTGAAGCAACAGATTCTTGGCAGAAAATCGCTGTAGAAAACAATCAAAATTTTGATGTGATTCAGCCCACTTTCCTAATTCATGGCAAAAGTGATCTTCAAATGTTATCTCGAAGCAAACACAATAAAATCGTTTCCAGCTGGTCTGGAGATAACGGGAAAAGCTGGATAAGAACAAATACCATTAATGTGATCAATTCAAA
>NZ_CAMLIX010000327.1 GCF_946479975.1 uncultured Flavobacterium sp. | reverse complement strand
CTTGGTCTTGCCGGAGGATATTATGTACTAGGATTTTCTTTTCTGACTTCGGTACTTTTTGCTAGTTTGTTTTCTTCGCATACTTTAATTGTTTATCCAATGGTCAGCGGTTTAGGAATTGCTAAAAATCTGGCTGTAAATATTACCGTTGGCGGAACCATGATTACCGATGTGCTTTCGCTTCTTGTTTTGGCAGTTGTTGTCGGAATGTCACAAGGAGAAGTGGGAACTGCTTTCTGGATGAAACTTTCCATTTCAATGATTCTTTTTACGTTGATTGTTTTAATGGTTTTTCCAATTATTGCGCGTTGGTTTTTTAAAAATGTAGAAGATAAAATTTCTCAATATCTTTTTGTTATTGTTATGATTTATCTCGCAGCACTTCTGGCAGAACTCGCCGGAATAGAATCTATCATTGGAGCCTTTTTTGCTGGACTAGCATTAAACAGATTAATTCCGCATACATCCTCTTTAATGAATAGAGTAGAGTTTGTGGGTAACGCAATCTTTATTCCTTTTTTTCTAATAAGCGTCGGAATGCTTATTGATTTCAGCGCTTTTATACAAAGCTGGGAAACATTATGGGTTGCTGCAATCATGTTGGTGGCTTCAATAGGAGGGAAGTACGTTGCGGCTATGTTTACAAAAAAGACATTCAAACTTACAAATGATGAAGGACAGCTGATCTTTGGAATGAGCGCCGCTTCTGCTGCTGCAACTTTGGCCTCTGTTATGGTTGGATATAATATTATTATTGGAGAAAATGACGCGGGAGAACCAATACGACTTTTAAACGATCATGTACTTAACGGAAGTATTCTTTTAATATTAATTTCTTGTACAATTTCTTCGTTTGTTTCAATGGCAAGTGCGCAGCGTATTGCAGAATCTGATAAAGATGATAAAGTCTCAGGAAAAAGTGAAGAAAAAGAAAATATTCTACTAGCGCTGAATCATGAAGCAACGGTAGAAAAAATGGTCAATTTAGGACTTATTGTAAAAACAGCGAGTAATAAGGACCGACTTTTTGGCGTGAATGTGATTAATGAAGAAGCAAATGAGTCTTCGGTAAAAAATGCAGAAAAGATTTTAAGCGTAGCGGTTAAGGCGGCTTCGGCGGCAGATGTTAAGCTTAATCCGATTACGCGTCATGATAATGACACCGCCAGTGGTATTAGCAATGTTATTAAAGAAAATGAAATTACAGATTTAATAGTTGGTTTAGAAGAAGGAAAAGGATTTTCAACCTCTTTTGGATATAATTTATACAACGGTTATCTTAGAAATAAGACCGTAAATTTAATGGTTTATCATGCGGTTCAGCCAGTTTCTACCATTAAAAAATACGTTGTACTTGTGCCAGAAAATGCAGAAATGGATGCTGGTTTTTTTCATTCCATGCTTCGAATTTGGAATATCGGGCGTAATTCTGGTGCAAAAATGAGTTTTTATGGAAAAGATAAAACCATGGAGATTCTGAAAAGAATTATAAAGAAAGCAACTATAGAAGCAACTTTCAATACAATTTGCTCGTGGCAGGAAGCGCAGGAAACAGCTTTTAATTTAGAACAAGATGAAGGGTTGATTATAATGATGGCAGATAGAGGAATGTACTCTTATTTTCCGCAAATGCGAGATGCGCCTTCTCTATTAAATAAAAAAGTAAATAACAATAATTACATGCTGATTTATCCTTTTTCTAAAACAGAAAAAAATGTCGCCGAAAAAAGAGCTATTAGCAGTCATGATGATTTTGTGGAAATAGGAAAAGTAATTAGAAATGTTTTTAAATAAAAGAAAACCCTTAGACAGAAAAATCTAAGGGTTTTTGTTTTTATATTCTATTTCAATTTATTTGATCCATCCCGCTTTTTTCTTCCAATGAATAAATTCCTGTTTGCGTTTTTCGAAATCTTTTGGTGGTAATTGATTTTCTTCTAAGGCACGTTTTCTAATGATTTCTGTTTGCTCCTCTAAAGAATTAAGTCCGATAGCATTTCTTCTCTCATTGACTGTTATTAAATCGTCAAATAAATTTGGACTTAATTTCCCATTTTCATCCCAATCAAATTGAGTTCCGTAAAGTTGTGGGTTTTCTTCAAAAACGGCAATTCTATCCATTAAATAGGCAAGGTTAACAGGATCTGCTTTGTTTTCTCTAACGGCATTTTGTAATTGTGCTGCACATTTTTTCATAAAATCTGGAGAACCTATAGAATGCTGTATAATTAACCAAGCCGCTTCGCTAGCTTCTTTTTCAACTTTATCTACAGTAGGATAACCAATCTCGTTTATGATTTCATTTAAAATTACTGCGTTTTGAAGATGCAGATTTTCCATTTCTTCGTTATATCCTTCAGAAAGTTTTCTGCTTTCAATAAGTTTGCTTCTCAATTTGAGATCAGCATTTTTCAACTCAATTATTCTTTCGGAAATTGTTTTATTGTCCATTTGAAATTGGTTAAAGAATTAAAAGAAATGGTTTGTGTATTATAAGAGAAGTTTCTTCTTATAAAATTAGTCATTTTTTTCCTGTTCCAAATCAACAGCAGAAATCTGATCCAATATATTGGTTTGGTTTGGTGAAATGTAGTTTTTATTTTCAATTGCAGCTTCTTTCTTAAAAAGAAGATCTAAGGCATTATATAGTTTTAATAAAACATCTTTATCTGCTTTATCGATTTCTAAAGCAGTATTAAAATTAAAAACGTAATTGTTCGAATTGCGTACTTCGACTTTTATCGTTTTTGATGTGATCTTAAATTTAACTATATCCATTTGGTTATAAATTGCTTAGTTCGAAAAAAACTGTTTTTGTTGTTCTTTTTATTGAAAAAGAAAACACAAATCTACTACAAATTACGAAGATTTTTAAATAAAAAAAAACACCACTTAAAAAAGTGGTGTCTCTTACCTAAGTAGCGAGGACGGGAGTTGAACCCGTGACCTCAGGGTTATGAATCCTGCGCTCTAACCAACTGAGCTACCTCGCCTGGACTGCGATCATGAATTCCTGATTGCGGGTGCAAAGATAGAAATAATATTAAAGCATACAAGCATAAAATGAAGAAAAAAAAATATTTTTAATTATGCATTGTTTTTGGACATATATTCTTATATTTCGAAAAAATTAAAAGTAGCACATGGATTCTAAAATACGTTACGAAATCGAGTTCCCGATCAATTCTTCGCCGCAATTATTGTATCAATATATATCAACACCGTCAGGTTTACAAGAATGGTTTGCTGACAATGTAAATTCAAGAGGTGAATTTTTTACATTCATCTGGAATGATTCGCAGGAAAAAGCAAGACTAGCATCTAAAAAATCTGGTGAAAAAGTAAAATTCAAATGGGTTGATGAAAGCAGTAAAGACACTGAATACTTTTTTGAACTTCATATTTTAGTGGATGAATTGACAAAAGATGTATCGCTTATGGTAGTTGATTTTGCAGAAAAAGAAGAAATAGGAGAAGCTAAACAATTGTGGGAGAATCAGATTTCAGATCTGAAACATCTTATAGGATCTGTTTAGTAAAATTCTATTTTATACCTTATATTTGCCCTGAACAAAATTCAGGGTTTTTTTATGATTAATTTTAACGGAAACATCGGGCAGGAAGAGAATATATTAACTCAAAATCGTGCCTTTCTATACGGTGACGGCATTTTTGAAACTGTAAAAATTATCAACGGAAAAATCTTGTTTCTTGAAGATCATTATTTTAGGTTAATGGCTTCAATGCGCGTCGTTAGAATGACAATTCCAATGAATTTTACAATGGAATATTTTGAAGAGCAAATTCTTAATTTAGTTAATGAACTTAATATTGCTTCTTCTGCTAGAGCACGAATTACTGTTTTTAGGAAAGACGGTGGTTTATATCTTCCCAAAAGTAATGAAATCTCATTTTTAATCAACGCCATTGTACTTGGAAACACCTCTTATTCTGTAAATACAAAAG
>NZ_CAMLIX010000326.1 GCF_946479975.1 uncultured Flavobacterium sp. | reverse complement strand
AAAAAATAACACACAAAATATAAAATTGATTATCATGGAAAATTTAAAAAACAAAACAATAGGATCATTTGTGGCTGAAGATTTTAGAACTGCCGCCGTTTTTTCAAAATATAGAATAGATTTTTGCTGTAAAGGAAATAGAACAGTGACCGAAGTTTGCGAAAAACAAAATATTGATGCAGATGACTTATTGAAAAATGTACTTCAAGTGGCTCAATCAGAAAACAGCGGAAGTATCGATTTTAATTCATGGCCTTTAGATTTATTGGCAGATTACATCGAAAAAACGCATCACCGTTATGTCGAAGAAAAAACAAATGTTTTGCTTCCGTTTTTAGATAAATTATGCAAAGTTCATGGAGAAAATCATCCAGAATTATTTAGAATCAATGAATTGTTTGTCGGTTGCGCGGGCGAATTGTCACAACACATGAAAAAAGAAGAATTGGTATTATTTCCATTTGTGAAAAGAATGGTGAAAACCAAAGAATCTGACGGACTTTTATCGCAGCCGTCTTTCGGAACCGTTTCAAATCCAATAGCAATGATGATGCACGAACATGATAGCGAAGGTGAGCGTTTTAGAGAAATTGCTACTTTGACAAATAATTACACACCACCAGCAGATGCTTGTACCACTTACAGAGTGACTTACTCGATGTTGAAAGAGTTTGAAGCAGATTTGCACAAACACATTCATTTGGAAAACAATATTTTATTTCCAAAAGCTGAGGTTTTAGAAAAAGATTTTATTGAAGTAGAATAAAGGTTAATTTTATTAATTCCAAAAGCACCGATAAAATATCTTGACATGATAATTATCGGTGTTTTTTATTTCAACAAATATTATTTTTAACCGATTAAGTTTGTCTCAGATTTAACCATATAAGTCATATAAGTTCATTTAAACTAAACTTAGAATTTCTTATATGACTTATATGGTTTTAAAACTTCACTTTATGAATAATCAAAAAACGTGGATACTTTGCTGTTTTTTCAATTTTCTGATTGCCTGCCTTTTAGGATTATTAATGCGGTTTATGTATCTCTTTCCGCTAGATTTTTTAAACTACAGCTTTCTGCTTCATGCACATTCGCACGTTGCGATGCTAGGCTGGGTGTATATGATCGTTTATGTTTTGGTGGTTCATTTTTTTATTCCGAAAGAGAAAAGCCAGAAACCTATTTATAACCGATTATTTTGGCTCACAGAATTTTCAGTAATCGGAATGATGATTGCTTTTCCAATTCAAGGATATGCTTTGTTTTCGATTGTATTTTCAACGATGCATATTATTTTGAGTTATGTTTTTTGCCGTTTGGTTTGGAAAGATTGTCTAAGAGATAAATCGCCATCGCAAAGACTTTTATTGGTTTCAATTTTATTTATGATTTTGTCCACTTTCGGAGTTTGGTGCCTCGGACCAGCTGTAAGTACGTTAGGAAAACAAAGCGCTTTATATCAAATTGCCATTCAGTTTTTTCTTCATTTTCAATTTAACGGATGGTTTATATTGGCCGTTTTAGCTTTATTTTTAAAACAATTTCAAGATAAAATCGATGAGGTAAAGTTTAAAAAGTTTTATTTTTTAATTATTATTTCTACGCTTTTAACGGTTTCTTTTCCAGTTCGCTGGTTTATAGAAAATGATATTCTCAGTTATATAAATGGTTTTGGAGTTTTGATTCAGTTTGGCGCTTTTATTTATTTCTATAAAATGCTCAAACCGCAAATGCAGCATTTTAAAAATTCTTTAAATAAAACAACAAAAATAGTTTACGGTTTGGCGTTGTGTTCTTTATTTCTAAAAGTCGGAATCCAATTGCTGACTATCTTTCCAAATCTAGCCGAAGTTTCTCATCAAATTAGAAATTTTGTTATCGGATTTATCCATTTAACAACTTTGGGAATCATAACTGGATTTTTGTTTGGAATTTTACTTCAGAATAAAATGCTATCTGTCAATTCCTCAACATTAAAAATAGGAATGAAGTTTTTTATTTCAGGATATATTTTGATGGAAGTTTTATTATTCCTTCAAGGTTGGTTTTTCTTTTTTGGAGGAGGCAGTATTCCTGGCTATTTTCAATGCATTTTGATTTTTAGTATTCTTTTGGTTTTGGGATTGATACTAATTATGTTATCAATAATAAATTTAAAATTTCATAATTTAGAAAAGAAAATACAGATTTTAAAAGTCCCAGAGGGATGACATATTTATAGAAAATAAGTTAATAGAGAAAAGAAGCTCCAGCGGAGCGACATGTTTACAGAAAACGTTTTGAAAAAGAAAAGAGAGCCCTAGCTGAACGAAATAGTAGTAGAATAATATTGAAAATATAATTTTATAACATGATAATATTTCGCTCCGCTGGAGGTCTAAAATCATTATTATTACCTATTGTTTAAGGTAAATCTTATAAAAATGTATCTGTTGATTATTTTTTAATAAAAATAAATGAGGTTCTGAATTTTAGAATAATAATGATTATTTTTGCTCGCTGATAAAGTAAAAAAAATTACTACAATATATTATGGTAAAAGATTTATTCGAAAGAATTCAGAACAATAAAGGACCATTAGGAAAATGGGCTTCTCAGGCTGAGGGTTATTTTGTATTTCCAAAATTGGAAGGAGAACTTGGGCCAAGAATGCAATTTGGTGGAAAAAATATTTTAAACTGGAGTATTAATGACTATTTAGGTCTAGCAAATCATCCAGAAGTTCGCAAGGCAGATATTGAAGCAGCAGAACAATTTGGCGCAGCTTACCCAATGGGAGCACGTATGATGTCTGGTCATACAAAATATCATGAGCAGTTAGAAAATGAATTGGCGGCTTTTGTGATGAAAGAATCTGCTTATTTATTAAATTTTGGTTACCAAGGAATGGTTTCTACAATCGATGCTTTGGTTACGAAAAATGATATTATTGTATATGATGTTGATTCGCATGCTTGTATCATTGATGGTGTTCGTTTACACATGGGTAAACGTTTTACATACAAACACAATGATCTTGAAAGTATGGAGAAAAACCTGCAGCGTGCTACAAAAATGGCACTTGAAACTGGTGGCGGAATCTTGTTTATTACTGAAGGTGTTTTTGGAATGCGTGGTCAACAAGGAAAATTAAAAGAAATTGTTGCTCTTAAAGAAAAATACAACTTCAGATTATTAGTTGATGATGCACACGGTTTTGGTACACTTGGTAAAACAGGAGCTGGAGCAGGTGAGGAGCAAGGTGTTCAAGATGGTATCGATGTTTACTTTTCTACTTTTGCTAAATCAATGGCAAATATTGGAGCATTTTTAGCTGCAGATAAAGATATTATTGATTACTTAAAATACAATTTACGTTCGCAAATGTTTGCAAAAGCATTGCCAATGATTCAGACAATTGGATCTTTGAAACGTTTAGAATTATTACGTAATCACCCAGAATTAAAAGATAAACTTTGGGAAAATGTAAATGCATTACAAAACGGTTTACGTTCTAGAAATTTTAATATTGGAGACACAAATACATGTGTAACACCCGTTTACTTAGAAGGAAGTGTTCCAGAAGCAATGGTTATGGTAAATGATTTAAGGGAAAACTACGGTATTTTCTTGTCTATTGTAATTTATCCAGTAATTCCGAAAGGGATTATCTTGTTAAGAATGATTCCTACAACATCTCACACTATTGCTGATATTGACGAAACGTTAATTGCTTTTGAAGCAATTCGTGAAAAGTTAGAAAACGGAACGTATAAAGAAATTGCAAGCAGAACTAAAGTTGATTTAGACGCTTAATTTCAATAAGAATAGATTCCTTTAACATGGGAATTATGTAAAAAAAATCCATTCGTTATGCGAATGGATTTTTTTTATTTAAAGTAACTTTATTTCATAATCAACCAAAATAAAAATATCAATTATGAAAAAAGTTTTCGCCATATCAGCCGTTATCTTAACCGTTTTAAT
>NZ_CAMLIX010000325.1 GCF_946479975.1 uncultured Flavobacterium sp. | reverse complement strand
ATACTTAACGAACATAACTTTTCTCACAAAGAAATAATCGAAATTCAGGTTTTTGTCGTGATCAATATAAGGGTTAAAATGCTGTTCAAAAGGAAGTTCAATATTCAAACCAACAGAAATTCCGCCGCCCAAATGCGCACCTTTATTCCCAGCTTCCATAATTCCGGGACCGCCTCCTGTAATCACGCCGTAACCCGCTTTACTAATTTTGTAAGCGATTTTTTCAGCCAATAAATAGTACTTATCTTCTGGTTTTGTTCTTGCAGATCCAAAAATCGAAACACACGGGCCGATGCGCCCCATTGCTTCATAACCATTTACAAACTCCGACATAATTTTAAAAATTGCCCAGCTGTCATTGGTTCTAATTTCATTCCACGTTTTTTGTTTCAAACGGTCTTGAATTACTTTATCTTCATCATTATCAAAATCTTCTAATCTCATTTTAGGTATTTTAATTTATTATTATGTTTTTAATTTTATAGGAAGAAGGAGCTGATTCCTGCTGTCCGCTATATCTTTTTCTGGCTAAAGAAGCCAGAAAAAGGATGCCGCTCCCATCAGGGCTAGGGCAATTGGCTTCAAATAAACAGTTGGTTTAATTGAAAGATCTTTCTTTAAAGCTTTGAATTTTAAAAAAAAAGCGGACACTAAATTAACACTTTTTTCTAGAATTGTTATAGAAAACGGGAATTATAATCTAAAAGTAATGTTGCGATAATAATCAATTTGAGGTTTTTGATTCATTATCAGATATATAGTTTGTATAATCTTTGAAGTTTACACATTTAAATCTTTGTCAAAGTTTTAAGCTTAGACAAAGATCTCTACATGTAGTAAATCCGGTAGGTTTTAAAAACCTGTCGGGTTTCGTTTATTCCAATTCTTTTTTCAAAAACTTAGCCGTATAACTTTTTTTGTTCTTCGCCACTTCTTCGGGAGTTCCTTTGGCAACCAATTGTCCGCCGCCTTTTCCACCTTCAGGACCAATATCGATAATATAATCGGCAAGTTTAATAACGTCCATATTATGTTCGATAACCAAAATGGTATTTCCTTTATCAACCAGTTTATTAATGACGTCCATTAAAACGCGAATGTCTTCAAAATGTAAACCAGTTGTAGGTTCATCCAGAATATAAAATGTATTTCCAGTATCTTTTTTAGACAATTCTCCTGCCAGCTTAATACGCTGTGCCTCACCACCAGAAAGCGTTGTACTTTGCTGACCAAGCGTAATATATCCTAAACCAACATCCTGAATCGTTTTTACTTTTCTGTAAATTTTCGGAATATTTTCAAAGAAAGGAACCGCTTCATCAACCGTCATATCCAAAACATCAGAAATAGATTTTCCTTTGTATCGAATTTCTAAAGTTTCTCTATTAAAACGTTTCCCTTGACACGTTTCACATTCTACGTAAACATCTGGTAGAAAGTTCATTTCTATAGTTCTAACACCTGAACCTTCGCAAGTTTCGCAGCGTCCGCCTTTTACATTAAAACTAAAACGTCCCGCTTTGTAACCACGAATCATACTTTCAGAGGTCATTGTAAACAGATTTCTAATTTCGGTAAAAACTTCAGTATAAGTCGCTGGATTTGAACGCGGTGTTCTTCCAATCGGACTTTGGTCAATATCAATTACTTTGTCAATATATTCTAAACCTTCAATTTTTTTGTAAGGCTGTGGTTTTTTTACGCCATTAAAATAATACGCATTCAAAATCGGATAAAGCGTCTCATTAATCAAAGTCGATTTTCCACTTCCTGAAACTCCCGTTACACAAGTTAATTGCCCTAACGGAATTTCAATAGAAACATTCTTCAAGTTATTTCCAGTCGCTCCAGTTAGTTTTAAAGATTTTCCGTTTCCTTTCCTGCGCTTTTTCGGAATTTCTAGTTTCATTTTACCGTTCAAATATTGAGCAGTAATAGTATCAGATTTCAGCGTTTCTGCTGGCGTTCCAATGCTAATGATTTCGCCACCGTATTTTCCCGCTTTCGGACCAATATCAATTACATAATCGGCAGTTTCGATCATGTCTTTGTCGTGTTCCACCACAATAACCGAATTTCCAATATCGCGTAATTGTTCCAAAGAATGGATCAGTTTTTCGTTGTCTCTTTGGTGTAAACCAATACTTGGCTCATCCAAAATATACAAAACACCAACCAACTGCGAACCAATTTGAGTTGCCAAACGAATACGCTGTGCTTCACCACCAGAAAGTGATTTTGAACTTCGGCTTAAAGCCAAATAATTCAAACCAACATTCATTAAAAAGTTCAAACGATCTTTAATTTCTTTGACAACTTCAGAAGCAATTAAAAGCTGTTTATCAGTTAAATGACTATTTAAATCTTGAAACCAAGTTGTTAAATCAGAAATGTCCATATCACACAATTCGGTGATATTTTTTCCATTCACTCTAAAAAATTGTGCTTCTTTTTTAAGACGAGAACCATGGCAAACCGGACAAGCAATTTCGTCCATAAAGTCTTTCGCCCAGCGTTTTATGCTCGTTGTTGCGCTTTCGTCATATTGATTTTTGATGAAATTGGAAATTCCTTCAAAATCAATTTTATATTCTCTTGTAACGCCAAGATCTTTAGAGTTGATAGCGAATTTATCTTTTCCGCCATATAAAATCATTGTCATGGCTTCTTCCGGAATTTTCTCAATCGGATCCGTTATTTTGAATCCGAATTTTTCTCCAATTGTTTCCAATTGCTTGAAAATCCAAGAAGATTTATATTCGCCAAGAGGCGCAAAACCACCCGCTTTTATAGATAATTTAGGATTCGGAATAATCTTTTTAACGTTGATTTCGTGAACAGTTCCTAATCCGTTACAATGCGGACAAGCCCCTTTTGGCGAGTTGAATGAAAATAAATTTGGTTCTGGATTTTGATACGAAATTCCTGTTGTCGGACACATTAAATTTCTACTGAAATAACGTACTTCATTAGAATCCTGATCCAAAATCATTAGTACATTTTCTCCATGATGCATGGCAGTATTGATACTTTCAGACAATCTTTTTTGCGTATCAGGATTATCTTCAATCGCCATTCTGTCAACCACAATCTCGATATCGTGCGTTTTGTAACGATCTAATTTCATTCCTGTAACCAAATCCTGAACATCGCCATTAACTCGAACTTTCAAAAATCCTTGTTTGGTAATTTGCTGGAATAATTCGGCATAATGACCTTTTCTGGCTTTAATAACGGGCGCTAGGATGTTAATTCGCTTTCCGTTATAATCCTGAATAATCAAATCTTTAATTTGTTCATCAGAATACGAAACCATTTTTTCGCCTGTGTTGTAACTATAAGCATCAGCACCACGTGCGTATAAAAGTCTCAGGAAATCGTAAATTTCAGTAATAGTTCCAACCGTAGAACGCGGACTTTTACTTGTGGTTTTTTGTTCGATTGCAATAACTGGTGAAAGGCCGTCGATTTTATCAACATCCGGACGTTCTAAACCTCCAAGAAATTGTCTCGCGTAAGCTGAAAAAGTTTCAACATAACGGCGCTGGCCTTCAGCATAAATAGTGTCAAATGCCAAAGAAGATTTTCCCGAACCTGATAAACCGGTAATAACCACTAGTTTTTCACGCGGAATAGAAATGTCTATATTTTTAAGATTATGAACTCTTGCACCAAGAACTTCAATAGTATTGTCTTTTTCTAACATAATTTTGAGCAAAACGCAAAGTTACCACTTTGATTTGTTCTTTTTGTGCTCGATAGCAAAACTTTATGTTACAATTAATAACAAAAAACGCTGATTCTCATCAGCGTTTTCTTTTTCTGGTTGCTATGTAATCATCAATAGCTTCTTTGGTTGTGTACCAATTTCGGCCTTCTTTGTATGCATCTATTTTTCCTGTTCTAGCCAATAAACTTACGTATTCTTGTCCGTATGGAGTTTCTGGTTCGCTAACAATATCTGATATTTTTTGATAATCAAGATCGGCACCTGGCATTG
>NZ_CAMLIX010000324.1 GCF_946479975.1 uncultured Flavobacterium sp. | reverse complement strand
CAGCTCTTAAACCTGCTTCAGATATTAAAGATGTCAGCATTAGTTATGAGGATTTTACATTCAATAAAGATAATTTAAAATTTTACCCAAATCTCCACAAAGAATATCCTGATGAAATAGATTTAACCGTTGTTTACGACGATTTTGTCGAAGAAAAAAGATCGATTATAACCAACGGAATTTACATTTTCTTGGATAATTATTTAGGAGAACTGCATTCGGTTACTCTGATTGATAACATGAAAATAGAGGATCCGACAGCTGTTTCTGAAGAATTAATTCCCATAGAAAAATTAAAAGATTATTTAATTTGGAGAGAGAAAGAATTTGTAGAAAAATACGAAGGAACGCGCCACAATACAGAGAATGATAATTATTCAAGTTTTGAGGCAACTACAAAAAATGGAGAAGTTGTTATTGCAATTATAAACAGTGATATTTTGCAATGGGATAAAAAAGCCTCTCATCCGTGGGTGTTTATTGTGACAATTCCGTTTGACGGAACCAATAATAACGGAATGCCAGATAAAGAAACCTACCAATTATTAAACGAAATAGAAGAGGAAATTGTGCCAAATCTTCAAGATATGGATGGCTATTTGAATATTGGCAGAGAAACTTCAACCAATAAAAGAGAAATATTTTTTGCCTGTAAAGACTTCAGAAAACCATCAAAAGTAGCAGATGAAATCATTAAAAAATACAATGATACTTTCGAAATAAGTTACGAAATCTACAAAGACAAATACTGGCGCACGTTTAGAGCCTACGAACCGAGATAAATGTTTTATTTCACGCAGATTTTGAATTTAATTAAAAATTAAAAATTAAAAATTAAATCTGCTTTATCTGCAAAATCTGCGTGAAACAAAACTTAGTGTATCTCTGCGAAAACTCTTTGCGTATCTTTGCGGAATAACCTTTATAAAATCCCAAGTTCCACCATACAAGCCTTCATCATTTCATACGTACGCTGAATATCGTTATCCAAACCAATAGAAAAACGAATCAGACCATCTGTCAATCCCATTTCTTTTTGTTCATCTAACGGAATCTCACTAGAAGTCGAAGTTCCCGGCGCGCTGAACAACGTTTTATAAAATCCTAAACTTACCGCCAGATATCCTAAATTTCTAGTTTGCATTAGCTCCATTAATTCATTCGCTTTCGCTAAAGTTCCCACATCAATAGTCAGCATGCCACCAAAACCATATTCAGGATTAATCATCGTTTTGTACAATTCATGACTCGCATGACTTTTCAATCCAGGATAAACCGTTTTTAAACCATCTTTTTCAAACTGATCAGCCAAGAAATGCGCGTTATGACTGTGTTGTTTAATTCTGATGTGAAGCGTTCTCAAATTCTTCATCACACTTGCAGAACGCAGACTGTCCATCGTTGGTCCCAAAAGCATACTTGCACCAGAATTTACATTTTTCAACGCATTAATAAATTCTTTAGACGCACAAGTTACACCGCCAACCGTATCACTGCTTCCGTTGATGTATTTCGTCAAACTATGAATCACAATATCGGCACCCAATTTTGCAGGAGAAACCGATAAAGGCGAAAACGTATTATCTACAACCAATTTTAAATTGTGCTTTTTAGCAATTTTTGCCAAACCACGAATATCAGCTACTTCCAATAACGGATTACTAACCGTTTCACAATACAAAGCTTTCGTTTTAGAAGTAATTGCGGCTTCTACAATATCCAATTTAGTAATGTCAACAAAGCTGGTTTCAATACCAAAACGAGGCGTGAAATTCTTCAAAAAAGCATACGTTCCGCCATAAATTGTTCGGCTTGAAACAATGTGATCGCCCGCATCGCACAATTGCAGTAGAGTAGGCGTAATAGCGCCCATTCCCGAAGCCGAAACATTTGCTGTTTCCGTTCCCTCCATCGCCGCCAAAGCCTGATCCAGATACAAATTACTTGGCGAAGAATGGCGTGAATACAAATAACAGCCTTCCATATTGCCTTCAAAAGTATCGAACATGGTTTTTGCCGATAAAAAAGTATAAGTCGAAGAATCAGAAATCGACGGATTAACACCGCCAAATTCGCCAAAATATTGTAAATCCTGAATTTTGTCTGCTGGATTAAAGTCTTTCATTTTATTGTCATTGCGAGGAACGAAGCAATCGCCCTCAGGTTAGTTTTTATTGTTTCAAGTTTCAAGTTTCAGGTTTCAGGTTTCAAGTTCCAACAACCTGAAACTTGAAACCTGAAACATTTTTTTCAGAAGCTATTCCAGCTTTCCGTTTCAAGTCCTCATAAAAAAGTCAAAGTTTCTAATGTTCTAAAAAGAGCTTCCGTTGGTCGCTTTTTTAAAACAAGAAACTTATGCCTTTTTTACTCCGGGCTTTACTCTTCAATCTGGGCTAGGACACTCGTTTTCAAAAGAAATTCTTACCAAAGAAAAGTTTAATTAGAAAAAATGTCAATAAGTAATTGTTTTTATAGATTTTAAATCTATTAAATATTTATTTTATAGATTATTTCTTTAATTTTAAATTATAAATGGCGCTATAATAGTTTTTCTTTCATTCAGACTTGTAGCCCACAACTCATAACTCATAACTCCTAACGATGACTTTAGACGCAATAGATAAAAAACTCCTTGTTTTACTCCAAACCGACAGTAAGAAGACAAATAAAGAATTGTCTTTAAAACTCAATTTATCTGTAACAGCAGTTTACGAAAGAATAAAAAAGCTAGAGAGAGAAGCAATTATCAAAAACTACGCAGCTTTAGTCGACAAATCTAAAATCGAAAAAGGATTTGTGGTTTTCTGTCATTTAAAACTTATTCAACACACCAAAGAATTTCTAACAAAATTTGAAAGTGAAGTCATCAAACTAAACGAAGTTTTAGAATGCCATCACGTCAGCGGTGATTACGATTATATTCTGAAAGTTCTCGTAAAAGATATGGAAGCGTATCGTGAATTCTTGGTAACCAAACTAACTTCGTTACAACATATTGGAAGCACACAAAGTATGTTTATGATTAGTGAGGTAAAAAATTCTACGGTGATTTCTTTCTAAGTTGCTAAGGTCCTAAGATACTTAAATGCTGAGTTTTTTAATCTCGCAAAGTCGCAAAGTTTTTTTTAAAATCTTTATAATTGAATTGCGTCCAGCTTTAGCTGGATGTAAATTAAAGTTTCTCGAAAAAGGCTTTAGCCAAAACTCTTAAAGTTTGGCTAAAGCCTTTTTGTGCTTCAATAATGTACCTCTAGCTAAAGCTAGAGGCAATTCAAAAAACTTTGCGACTTTGCGTCTTTGCGAGCAAATTTCGACCTATAAAACAAAACTTAGGGTTCAGAGACTTCGGGATTGTGCAAAACCTTCGCGAATCTTTGCGGAACAAAACCATAAAATTTCATACAAAAAACATTCAGATTTAAACTTTAAACAAAACTTTATTCCTTAAATTTGTGACGCTTAAAATAAAAAAGACAAAACTATGAGTTCATTTGACGTAGTCATTATAGGTTCAGGTCCTGGCGGATATGTATCAGCAATTCGTTGCGCACAATTAGGTTTCAAAACTGCTATTGTAGAAAAATATAATTCATTAGGCGGAACTTGCCTTAACGTAGGTTGTATTCCTTCAAAAGCATTATTATCATCTTCTCATCATTATGCTGAAATTGCTCATTTTGCAGATCACGGGATCGAAGTTTCTGGTGATGTAAAAATCAATTTAGAGAAAATGATCGCGCGCAAGCAAGCCGTTGTAGATCAAACCGTAGGTGGAATCAACTACTTAATGGATAAAAATAAAATTACTGTTTTTAATGGTTTAGGATCTTTTGTAGACGCAACTCACATTGCTGTTGCAAAAGCAGATGGAACTTCAGAAACTATCGAAGCAAAATATACTGTAATTGCTACAGGGTCAAAACCATCTTCTTTACCATTCATCAAAATTGACAAAGAAAGAATCATTACTTCTACTGAAGCTTTGGCTTTAAAAGAAGTTCCAAAACAC
>NZ_CAMLIX010000323.1 GCF_946479975.1 uncultured Flavobacterium sp. | reverse complement strand
CTTCGTTCCTCGCAATGACATATGAAAAAAATAATACTTACCGCTTTAATCGCTTTTGGTTTTAGCAATTTACATGCACAAGAAGAATCTAAAAGTCCGTTTACGTTTTCGGGATATGTTGAGACTTATTATAGTTATGATTTCGGGAAACCGGAAAACCATACACGTCCGGGATTTATTTACAATTACAACCGAAGCAATGAAGTTAACCTGAATTTAGGTATGGCAAAAGTCAATTATTCGAAAGAAAATATTCGAGGAAATTTTGCTTTGATGGCGGGAACTTATGCACAATATAACATGTCGGCTGAACAGGATTTACTGAAAAATATTTATGAAGCGAATGTTGGTGTGAAGATTTCACACCAACATAATTTATGGATTGATGCGGGAATTATGCCGGCGCACATTGGTTTTGAAAGTGCAATTGGGAAAGACTGCCAGACTTTGACGCGAAGTATTCTGGCTGAGAATTCTCCTTATTATGAAGCGGGTGTAAAAATTGGTTATACATCTGAGTCGGGAGAATGGTATTTGGCTGCAATGTATTTGAACGGCTGGCAGCGAATTCAGAAAATAGACGGCAATCAAACTCCGGCTTTTGGAACGCAGGTTACGTATAAACCTTCGGATAAAGTGGTTTTGAATTGGAGTACGTATGTTGGAAATGAACAGCCGGATTTGGATAAAAAATGGCGTTATTTCAATAACTTCTACGGACAATTTAAAGTAGCTGAAAAAGTAAACTTGACAGCTGGGTTTGATATTGGTAATCAGCAATCGGCTAAAAATAGTAACAAATACGATACTTGGTTTTCGCCTGTTTTGATTCTGCAATACAAACCGACTGATAAAATTCAGCTGGCGGCGCGAGGAGAATATTACAGTGATGAAAAAGGTGTAATTATCGCGACAGAAACTCCAAACGGATTTAAAACTTATGGATTTTCAGCTAACTTTGATTACTTAGTTTCTGATAATGTTATGTTTAGAATTGAGGCTAGAAATCTGTCCAGCAAAGATGAAATTTTCACCAAAAACAATCTGCCAACAGATACGAATACTTTTGTAACGACTTCTTTGGCAATGAGTTTCTAGAACAGTTTTTGCCACAGATTACACAGATTAAAGGGATTTTCAAATTACTTTGTCTAGATTATTCGCCACGAATTCACGAATTGATTTTAAAAAATAATTCGTGAATTCGTGGCGGAAAAAAATCCTTCCAATCTGTGTAATCTGTGGCAGAAAAATAAAACTTAGTGTCTTAGCGCCTTCGTGGCAAAAAAACTAAAAATGGAAAACGAAAATAACGCACAGCATTTTCTGGATTTAATTCAGAAATCCCGGAAAGGGAAATTTAAAATCTACATTGGGATGAGCGCTGGTGTGGGCAAGACTTTCCGCATGCTTCAGGAAGCGCATTCGTTATTACGAAACGGAATCGATGTAAAAATTGGCTACATCGAAACGCATATGCGAAAGGAAACGCATGAACTTTTAGCAGGTTTACCCATAATTCCGCGACGGACTATTTTTTATAAAGGAAAAGAACTCGAAGAACTCGATGTTCAGGCGATCATCAACCTTAGACCGGAAGTAGTTATTGTTGATGAATTGGCGCATACGAATGTTGAGGGAAGCAAAAACGAAAAACGCTGGCAGGATGTTCTGGAGATTCTGGAAGCTGGAATTAATGTGATTTCGGCGGTTAATATTCAGCATATTGAAAGTTTAAATTCAGCTGTAAAGCGTATTACAAACATTGACGTTCAGGAAAGAATTCCGGATAATGTTTTGCGTCTGGCAGATGAAGTGGTGAATATTGATTTGACTTCGGAAGATTTGATTGCACGTTTAAAGGAAGGAAAAATTTATACGGCAGATAAAATTCAGACGGCTTTAACTAACTTTTTCAAATCGGAACAAATTCTGCAATTGCGCGAATTGGCTTTGAAGGAAGTCGCAAGTCAGGTAGTGCGAAAAGTAGAAAATGAAGTGCCTCATCTTCATGCTCTACGACATGAAAAATTATTGGCTTGTATAAGCAGTAATGATAAAACGGCTAAAATTGTGATTAGAAAAGCGGCGCGTTTAGCGAGTTATTATAACGGAAGCTGGTATGTTTTGTATGTCGAAACGCCACAAGAAAGCACTACAAGAATTGCGCTTGACAAACAAAGACATTTAATTAATAACTTTAAACTCGCCGTGCAATTGGGTGCAGAAGTTATTAAGGTGGAAAATTCGAATATTGCGAATGCGATTTTGACAACCGTAGAAGAAAAACAAATTACAACTGTCTGCATTGGGAAACCGCATTTGAATTTATTTAAAGTAATTTTGTCTACAACAATTTTCAGGCGTCTGTTAAATAAACTGTCTTTATCAAACGTCGATCTTGTTATACTGTCGTGAAAAATTTTAAACCATATAAGTTATATAAGTTCATTTAAAAAGTAGTTACGTTGAAATTTAACCGCAAAGTCGCTAAGATTTCGCAAAGCACGCAAAGATTAAATTAAAAAACTTTGCGCCCTTGCGACTTTGCGAGCAAAAAATCATAGCGAACTTTGTGGTTAAAAGAAAAACTACTATTTACTTATATAACTTATATGGTTCAAAAAAAATATTTTATAAAATGAGAATTAAAACCAAATTGAATCTGGGTGTTGGATTATTATTTTTAATGATCATCATTCTCTCCTTAGTGAGTGCTTATTCTGTTTTCTTGATTAAGCAGGACACGGAAAATATTCTGAAATCGAATTATAATACGCTGGAATATTCGCGAAATATGATTTCTGCTTTGGACGACATTAAATTGGGTTCTAAAGAAACGATTCAGAATTTTGAGGAAAATCTCGAAAAGCAAACCCTGAATATTACAGAACCAGGCGAGAAACAAGCAACCGAGAAACTGAAAAAAAGTTTCGTTCTTTTAGCGAAAAACAATAATGATGAAATTGTAAAAGCACAGATTCGTCAGGATATTTTTGCCATTATGAAACTGAATCTGGATGCTATAAAACAGAAAAGCGACATTGCCAAACAATCAGCAGAAACGGCGAATTTGTCTATTGCTATTGTTGGTAGTTTGTGTTTTTTGATTGCTTTTAATTTATTGGTTAATCTTCCAAATAATATCGCCAATCCGATTAAAGAACTGACTTTTAGCATTAAAGAAATTGCGAATAAAAATTATTCAGAACGTGTTCATTTTACAAGTCATAGCGAATTTGGAGATCTTGCCAAATCGTTTAATACCATGGCACAAAAACTGGAAGAGTATCATGACAGCAATGTTTACAAGGTTCTTTTCGAGAAAAAACGACTGGAAACGCTCATCAATAATATGAATGATCCGATTATTGGTCTGGATAATATGGGAATTGTGTTGTTTGCGAATGATGAAGCTTTGAAAATTATCGGTTTGAAATCGGAAGATATAATTGGGAAAACGGCATCTGAATTAGCTGTTTCTAATGATTTAATCCGTTCTTTAATTTTGAAAGAAACTGAAATTCCGAAAAAACAGCCTCTTAAAATTTTTGCTCACGGAAAGGAAAGTTATTTCGAAAAAGAAATCCACAATATCACGATAACACCAACGGGCGAAGAAAAAGAAATCAATATTGGCGATGTGATTATCCTGCGAAATATTACGCTTTTTAAAGAACTGGATTTTGCTAAAACGAACTTTATCGCTACTGTTTCGCACGAATTAAAAACGCCGATTGCGTCTATAAAATTAAGTCTTCAATTGCTTGAAAATACTAAAACGGGCGACATGAACGACGACCAGAAACAATTGGTTGAAAGTATTAAAGATGATAGTCAGCGTTTGTTGAAAATCACGGGCGAATTGCTGAATTTATCGCAATTGGAAACTGGAAATATTCAGCTGAATATCGGAAAAAGCAATCCGCATGAAATTGTGAAATATGCCGTAGAAGCTGTAAAAATTCAAGCTGATCAAAAACAGATTAAATTGATTATTGATGCTGATGAAAATCTCAAAAACGTAAAAGCCGATGCCGAAAAAACAGGCTGGGTTTTGATTAATTATTT
>NZ_CAMLIX010000322.1 GCF_946479975.1 uncultured Flavobacterium sp. | reverse complement strand
CAGACTGGACATAGAAAAGCTATGTTGGCTAATATGGCTTGTTCTCTTATCGAGCACAAACGTATTAACACTACTGTTGCTAAAGCGAAAGCGCTTAAACAATTTGTTGAGCCTTTAATTACAAAATCAAAAGAAGATACGACTCACAACCGTCGTATTGTTTTTGCTTACTTACGTAGTAAATATGCTGTAACAGATTTGTTCAGAGATGTAGCTGCTAAAGTTGGAGACCGTCCAGGTGGATACACTCGTATCATTAAAGTTGGAAATCGTTTGGGAGATAATGCTGATATGGCGATGATCGAACTTGTTGATTTCAATGAACTTTACAACGGAGGTAAAAAAGAGGTTAAAAAAGCTAAAAGCCGTCGTGGTGGTAAAGCAAAAAAAGCTGAAGGTACTCCTGAAGCTCCAGCTGCTGAATCTGAAACGACTACAGAAGCTTCTGAATAATTATGAGAATAATCATTCTATAATATTAAAGGATAAACTAATTTTTAGTTTATCCTTTTTTTTTGATTTTTTGAAACTATAAAAATGTAACTTATTTAAAATGTTAGGTTTTATTTTTACTACTGAAAGTTTTAAAAAATCTTGGAGGGACTCTCTTAAAGAAGTAAATTTGCAAAATATCTAATTACAAATGAAGCTTTTTAAGTTTCATACACAATTAAAAAAAAACAATACAAATTAAAGAATGAAATACACAACACGACAAAGCGCCATTTTATTACTAAGTGATGGAACTATTTTTCATGGAAAGTCTATCGGTATTAGCGGTAAAACTTTTGGTGAAGTATGTTTTAATACTGGAATGACTGGATATCAAGAGATTTTTACAGATCCTTCATATTTTGGACAAATTATGGTTACTACTAATCCGCACATTGGGAATTATGGTATAAATGATTTAGAAGTTGAATCAGAAAGCGTGAAAATTGCTGGTTTAGTTTGTAAAAATTTTAGCTTTAACTATTCTAGAGTAGGTGCTTCTGGAAGCTTGGAAGATTATTTTATAAAACAAAATTTAATCTGTATCTCTGACGTAGATACGAGAGCTCTAGTTAGTTACATTCGTGATAATGGTGCAATGAATGCTGTTATCTGTACAGATGGAACTTCGGTTGAAGATCTGAAAAAAGAGTTAGCAAATGTTCCAAATATGGAAGGTCTTGAATTAGCATCAACAGTGTCTACGAAAGAGCCTTACTTTGTGGGGGATGAAAATGCTACTTATAAAATTTCAGCACTTGATCTGGGAATTAAAAAGAATATCTTAAGAAACTTTGCAAAAAGAGATTGCTACATTAAGGTTTTTCCATACGATACAACTTATGAAGAGTTGAGTGCATTTAATCCAGATGGCTATTTTTTGTCTAATGGACCTGGTGATCCAGATCCACTTCATGGAGTTATTGATGTTGCTAAAAGTATTATTGCAGATAATAAACCGTTATTCGGAATCTGTTTAGGGCACCAGATTATTGCATTGGCAAATGGAGTTCAGACTTATAAAATGTTTGGAGGTCACAGAGGAATTAATCATCCAGTAAAGAATCTTCTTACAGGTAAAGGAGAGATTACTTCTCAAAACCACGGATTTGCTGTAAAAAGAGAAGCTTTAGAAGGTCATCCAGAATTGGAGCTTACTCATATACATTTAAATGATGATACGGTTGCGGGAATGAGAATGAAGAATAAGAATTGTTTTTCAGTACAATATCATCCAGAAGCTAGTCCGGGACCACATGATTCATCGTATTTATTTGATCAGTTTGTAGAGAATATAAAAACAAGCAAAGTCTAAAACGATGTAGTTAATAAATAAAGGTGTTTAATATCTTAAATGCGTTTATAGTATTAAATATTTTTATAATTTCGAAAAAAAAATATAATTTATTAATAAAAAACAAAAATAATGAGTATTATAATTAAAGTTCACGCAAGACAAATTCTTGATTCTAGAGGTAATCCTACTATTGAAGTAGATGTAGTAACTGAAAATGGAGTTTTAGGTAGAGCTGCGGTTCCATCTGGAGCATCTACTGGAGAACACGAAGCTGTTGAATTACGTGATGGAGGTAAAGCTTATCTAGGTAAAGGTGTTTTGAATGCAGTGAATAATGTAAATACCGTTATTGCTGAAGAATTAGTTGGAACTTCTGTTTTCGAACAAAACACAATTGACCAATTGATGATTGACTTAGATGGAACTCCAAATAAATCTAAATTAGGAGCTAATGCTATTTTAGGTGTTTCTTTGGCTGCTGCAAAAGCTGCTGCTAACGAACTTGGTATGCCATTATACAGATATGTAGGTGGAGTTTCTGCTAATACATTACCTGTACCAATGATGAATATCATCAATGGTGGTTCTCACTCTGATGCGCCTATCGCATTTCAAGAATTTATGATTTTCCCTGTAAAAGCAACTTCTTTTACGCATTCTATGCAAATGGGAACTGAAATTTTCCACAGTTTGAAAAAAGTATTACACGATAGAGGTTTAAGTACTGCTGTAGGTGATGAAGGAGGTTTTGCTCCAAACTTAGCGGGAGGAACTGAAGATGCTTTAGATACTATCAAATTAGCTGTAGAAAAAGCAGGATATACTTTCGGAGACGAAATAATGATCGCTCTTGACTGTGCTGCTTCTGAGTTTTATGTAGATGGAAAATACGATTACACTAAATTTGAAGGAGAAACTGGAAAAATTAGAACTTCTGAGGAGCAAGCTGATTATTTAGCTGAACTTGCTGCTAAATATCCAATTATTTCTATCGAAGATGGTATGTACGAAGATGACTGGAATGGTTGGAAATATTTAACTGAAAAAATTGGTCATAAAGTTCAATTAGTAGGAGATGATTTATTTGTTACTAATGTTGAGCGTCTATCAACTGGAATTGAAAAAGGAATTGCTAATTCAATTTTAGTAAAAGTTAACCAAATTGGTACTTTAACTGAAACTATTGCTGCTGTAAACATGGCGAAAAACGCTGGTTATACATCTGTAATGTCTCACCGTTCTGGAGAAACTGAAGATAATACAATTGCAGATTTAGCTGTTGCTTTAAACTGTGGTCAAATTAAAACTGGTTCTGCTTCACGTTCTGATCGTATGGCTAAATACAACCAATTATTAAGAATTGAAGAAGAATTAGGAAGTACTGCTTATTTCCCTGGTTTAAATGCTTTCAAGATTAAATAATCATAAGAGTTATATTAATAGAAACCATTCATTTTTTAATGAATGGTTTTTTTTTGGAGTTTTAACAAATTCATAGCAGTATTCTTTTTTTAATTAGTCTTAAATTCATTAGATTTGGTAAATTATTATTTAAAGAATTATTTCCAAGATATTATGTCAAAAATAGCTACATTAGAAATAGATGGTAAAAAGATTGAACTTCCGGTAATTACGGGGAGCGAAAACGAATCAGCTATCGATATTAACAAATTACGTGATTTAACAGGAGTTATTACAATTGATCCAGGTTATAAAAACTCAGGATCTTGTACAAGTGAAATCACTTTCCTAGATGGAGAAGAAGGAATTTTACGTTACAGAGGGTATTCAATCGAAGATTTAGCAGAAAAGGCTAGTTTCTTAGAGGTATCATATCTTTTGATTTTTGGAGAATTACCTACTACTGCACAATTAGAAGATTTTGAAAATAATATTAAAAAACATTCTTTGGTAAACGAAGAAATGAAAAATATTATCGACGGTTTTCCAAAAACAGCTCACCCAATGGGAGTTTTATCAGCTTTAACTAGTGCTTTAACTGCATTTAATCCTAAAGCAGTAAATGTTGATAACGAAAAAGAAATGTACGAAGCTATTTGTAAAACAATGGCTAAATTCCTTGTAATTGCTACATGGACTTACAGAAAGTCAATGGGGTATCCATTAAACTACTACGATAATACAAAAGGATATGTAGAAAGCTTTATGCAATTAATGTTTAAATTGCCTACAGGACCTTATACTGCAAATCCGGTAATTGTAAATGCTTTAGATAAATTATTTATTCTTCATGCTGATCACGAGCAAAACTGTTCTACTTCTACAGTAAGAATGGTAGGTTCTTCTCATGCAGGT
>NZ_CAMLIX010000321.1 GCF_946479975.1 uncultured Flavobacterium sp. | reverse complement strand
TGAAAAAACTTGGAAAACATTGACACCAGGAGGTTATACTGCCGATTGGTACCTTTTACCAAAGCTATTTTAGTTCCATCCTCTAAAGTTAAAGTTGCTTTATTGCTTCCAATTTCAATTGGGGCATTTATTAGAATCGGATTTTTTACCACAGTCTCCTTATTCAAAAATAAATACGAAACTGCGACCAGCAATACCAGAGATGCCGCTGCCGCATATTTGTACCAAGATCTGTTAATAGGAATTACCGGAGAAATATCTTCCTTGCTGGCAGACTTTTCTAAAATAGCTTTCCATGCCGCTTCTTTATTAATCAAAGAATAGTCGGAAATTTTTTGAATTATTTTTTCAAAGTCAATTGATTTTGAAAATGGATATTCTTTCCCGAATAATTTTAAACGTGATTTTTCATCATCATTTAAAACCTTCAGTTTCTTTTTAATAATCAGTTTGGATATATTGAAAATATCTTTCATTCTATTAGTGCTTTTCTATAGAACAACTAATAGTTGAAAAGGTACTATTGAAAATTATCTTTTTTTTAATAAAAAGTAATCTTATAGTTAAAAGTGTACGAATACTGAGACAATATCAGGAAATCAGGAAATATAATATAGTATCAAGGTCTTTAAACTGACTTCTTAAAATAGTATACGATTGTGATTTAAGAGTTTTCACAGTCTGAAGTTTAATGCCTAAAATTTCGGCAATTTCGGCATTTGGATGACCAATTAGACTTAACTTTATAATTTCTTTTTTTCTATCAGGAAGCAGTTCAATAGCTTTATGGAGCTGCCTTACTATTTCTTCTTCAAGAATCTGTTCAAGAAATAAATTATCATCTTCCAATAATTGAATATTACTGGCAGCGAACTTATCTTTTACTTTACTGTGTTTGATAAAATTAAAGCACTTATTACGCACCACTTTATACAAAAAGACCTTTAAAGAAGTGGAATCGGGAAATGAAGCGTTCTTTTCCCAAAGTTCAACAAACACATCCTGAACCAAATCTTCACACTCGTCCCTTGATGTTATAAAACGGCAGCCATAAGAAACTAGCGCTTCGTAGTACGAATCGAATATTTTTTTTAAATCGTCTTTATTGAGTTCGGTGTGAATAGATTCCAAGGAGATACCTGTTTTTGCAAAAATATATAAATATGATAACTTTACGTAAATTTAGTCCATTATTTACATATCTCTTATTTTTATTTTTTGGTATAATTCTTAAGCTATTAGATGCTATAACCAATTTACATCTTTAATTCATGTGACTTAATTTGTATTTATTTAAAAAAATAATTAAGCTTAATAGCTATTTTTGTCAAATTCTATATCTTTTTATTTTATCATAAATTAATTACTCAATAATATTTTTTTCCTAAATGATGCATAAAGCTAAATGAAATAAACCAATTGAGTTTTTATATTTTTTGCATCAATCCCCAACAGGACATCTAAACCAAATTTACATAGCCAATGAAAGACAGACACTACATGTAGTAAACCAATTTGTTCAAATCATCCAAAAAAGATGTTGTAATTTGTCCCGTAGAGGTCACACAGCCAAATGGCGCCAATTGAAGACAATTGGCGCCATTTTTTTATTTATACTACTAATATGCTAACTTTGAATCATTTTTGTTTTTTTTAATCAATCTCAAAAAAGTAAAAGAGTTGGCATTGTAAGAAATACAAGTTATTTTTCAAATTGAACATTCAATAACTTAATAGGATTTCAACGTCAAACAGTATGCTGAAAATACGCCGAATGAATAAAGCAGGGAATTTTTCCGCTGCCTTGGTTTGCTTTTTCAAAAAAGCCCTAATTGGCTTAGAAGTATTGTCCCTGCACTATAACAATGAAAAGATTTTATTTTTCCGTTTTCGATTTTAAAAACGTCACAACACGGCACTTCGATTCTTCTGCCTGTTGGCTCTATTGTTCCTGATGAAAATTGAAGCGGTCTGTTATGAGTTCCGTTTAACGATAATTCTACCGCTACCGTATTCTCATCATCCAAAACATACAGTTCATACAATTCTCTGTGCATATCAGGAAAAGCCGCGGCATAAACATCGACTGTTTTTCCAATATCTTCTCCATAATATTTAGTTCCGCCGGAGATATCCCAAAAATACCCATCATCTGTAAAAAGTTCGACAAATGCTTTGGCATCCTGGCTTTCTGCAATGCTGTAAAGTTTTCGGATTAATTTTTCGTTTTCTGAATTTGCATTAACTACTGAAGCTTTCATAATTGTTCTTTTTAATATTAATATTTAGATATAAATTTGATGTTATTCTTTAACCGTTCTGAATACAGAACATTAAGTTTAATCCATGCATGGATTTTGTTTTATTTTTTATTATCTACAAAAACATAAAGTTTGGCCACTTTTCCATTTTCGAAGACAAAAAGATCCATTCCGGTAACGGGATCCGCTTTTTTAGAAGAACCGTGCTGCCAATAAAGTCTCGCGGTATTATGATTTACATCAATTGCTTTGCTGTGTGAAAATTTTGAATCGCCGCTTTTTTTCTGAAGACCATCAACGAATCCGTTTATCTCTTTGTAACCGCTGGCTATAAAATGACTGTCCACCATTTCGATATTTTCAGCGTAGACTTTTTTCATTAAATCTTTACGTTTTTTAAGGTCTTTTTCATTCCATATTTCAAGATGTAATTCTATCAGAGATTTAATTTCAGATTCAGAAATCACAGTTGGATTCGATTTGTCAGCCTCTTTTTTGGATGTGTTTTTAGGCGACCAAAGAACTGCAGCAGGTTTGCTTTTTTCGTATCCTTTTCCATTCGGATAAGAAACCAATTCCATTTTAGAACCCCACGGAGTTTCAAAATACACCCACGATTCACCGGCTGTATCTCCAGACGGCATAGTAAAAGGTTCTCCTAAAACTTTTACATTTCTGCTTTTCAAATAGTGTACAGCAGCATTAATATCGTTCACATAAAATGCGATATGTGATGCCCCGATATCATCTGCATTTGGATGATTTATACTTCCTTTGTTATCTGCGTATTCGAATACTTCAATACTCGCTCCGGTTCCGGCATTTATCATTTTTATGGTGACTGCGCCTGTTTTAGGATTGATATGGTTCAACTCTTTCCAGGCAGCATCAAGTGGAATCGGTCCTATTTGTGTTACAGGAGTAAATCCAAGCACATCATTAAAAAATGTAACGGCTTTGTTAAGATCCGGAACATTGATTCCGACATGATCTATTCCTACGATACTTGGACTATTTTGAGCTATAGTTTTTTCTGAAGCTGAAAAAAGAACCAATAAATTGAGCATTGCTGCAACTGAAGTCTGCACTTTTTTATTTGATTTTTTATGAGTTGTTTTCATGATTATATATCTATTTATTATTGATATTGATATCGTTTAAAAAGAAATTACTTAGTATAAGCTGCCACCCATTTTGCTTTGATGTTTGCACGGGCTTCAATAAATTCTTTATCAGTTCCCTGAGCAATGGCATCAAGTGGAAAACGAAGCGGTCTTTCTCCTTTTTTCATGCTTACCAATTCCAGAATACCGTCAGCAATAGTTTGCGGATTCATATCAAACTGGGCCATTTTTCCAAACAATGCAGTTCCTAATGCATTGAATTTTTCTGTCGCTGCTTCGCCGTATTCTTCAACAATTTCAGTTTTATCAGCGTGGATGCCTGCTTTAGAACCGTTATTCATTTCAGTTGGATAAACACCCGGCTGAATGCTTACATTTTCAATTCCGTAGTCTGCCAATTCATCCTGCAAACCTTCTGTAAAGCTTTCCACTACAAGTTTTGAAGCGATATACGGAATCATAAAAGGAAGAGTATGCCCGCTTGCTCCTGTTGTGATATTGATAACAAGACCATTTTTTTCTTTTCTCATTGAAGGAAGTACCGCCTGATACATACGGAGCACGCTGTAAACGTTTACATCGAACATTTTTCGAACCTGATCAACAGAATAACCTTCAAGCAGACCAAAACCGCTTACCGCTGCGTTATTGATCAGGACATCAATTTTTCCGTATTTAATTAATACTTTTTCAATCGCTTTACTAACCGATGCATCTTCTGTAATATTGATATCCACTACTTCAATGTTTTCTACTGCCTGAAGTTCTTC
>NZ_CAMLIX010000320.1 GCF_946479975.1 uncultured Flavobacterium sp. | reverse complement strand
TGTATAAATTATTTTCACCCCTCCAAAAAAAATATTGCATTTTATGAAACAAAAAGGGATTTCTTAACAAATTTAGCAGGTTTTGTATGATAATATAAAAATATCGACTTAAAATGAGAATATTGAATTAAGGTTCTAAGGTTCTGAGATGCTAAGGTGCTAAGTTTTTTTGCCACGAATTTCACTAATTGGCACAAATCGCTGGGTTTATTTAATTCAAATTTCACAAATCATACTCCGCAATCTTGTCATTTCGACCGAAGAGAGAAATCACACTAGGAACTCCGCAAAGTGAATTGCTAATCAATGTCGAATCCCGCGTGAGATTTCTCCCTTCGGTCGAAATGACAAACTAGGCTTTTTATACTAAAACAACCCAGAAACTGGTTTATTCATAATCCCGATTTTAGAATAATCAAAATCCATTTTTTGTTTTAATAATGAGGCATACACACTTCTAAAATCTATTTCGTATTTTAAATCGCCGTTGTCTAAGTCGGCTAGATTTGGGTTTTTCCCTAGAATTGTTCCTTTGTTATTTCCTCCAATTATAAACATTGGAGCGGCAGTTCCGTGATCGGTTCCGTTTCCGTTGTCTTTTACTCTTCGTCCGAATTCCGAAAAAACTACTATGGTCACATTTTGAAGTAACTGCGCTTGTTTTAAATCGCTGTAAAAACTATAAAGCGCATCATTTAAATCGGTTAGTTTTCTTTCGTGAATGGCGATCTGATTATCGTGCGTATCGAATCCGCCTAACGAAGTGTAATAAACTTTCGAATTTAAATTTCCTTTTATCAATCTTGAAATCCATTCCAGATTTTTAGATAATTCTGTTTTCGGATAAGTTATTTCATTTTTCGATTTCGCCAACGCTTTCTGAATTTCATCTGAACCTTCTGTAACGGAATTGGCAATCTTTCGGACAAAATCTAAATGCGGATTCTGAGATAAAGTCACATTTTCTTCTTTTCCTTTTACTTTAAATCGGTTTGGATCTTTTATGGTAATAAAGTTTGGCTCTACTCCTTTTAAAGCCAAATTATCAATCGAATCTAAATTAATTCCGGCTGTCGCCTGATGTTCGTTGCACTGCAAATCCAGAAATCTTCCGAGCCAGCCTTCATTTATATATTTTTTTGAATCGGTTGCGGTTTGCCAAATTTCCTGACTTCTAAAATGCGAACGAATTGGTTCCGGATAACCCACATTCTGAATTACCGTTAAATCTCCGTTCTGCTGCATTTGGGCAAAATCTATTAGCGAAGGATGAAATGCCATTCCTTTATTTTTCCCGACAACTGCATCTTTATTTAAAGCGATTTTAGTTCGCAAATCATAATATAACGGATCATCATACGGAATAAAAGTATTCAGACCGTCGTTTCCGCCATTCAATTGGACAAAAACAATGCATTGTTCGCCCACAACCAAATTGGTTTGCGAACCAAAAGCGTGTAAAAACTCAGGCAATACAAGCAATCCGCCTGTAAAAGTCCCTGTCAACGTTAGAAAATTTCTTCTGTTCATGATCTTGATTTTCTAAATTAATTGATATTCTGGCAGTTTTGTAATATAATTGAATACGCGGACAACTGCAAAATCGGCATTCGGTTCCTTCGGATCAAAATCGTATTTCAAAAGATTTTCCATGTCTTTTTGAGCTGGTTCGCTTACAGCGAATAACAATCGGTTCGACAATTCTGAAATTATGGTTTTATTATTCCCGTTGGAATCAAATTCGACTTTTACAGCAACTTTTTCATATTCAGATTTTTCTTTTTCCACTCCGTTCATCATCGTTTTCAAAACCTTTCTATTGAGACTTTTTCCACTGCATAATAAATCGGCTGTATTATTTCTTTGGAGATAAATCTGAGAAGTCAGCCAGGAATTTCCTCCGTCCCAGCCTTTCACGTTTACCTGATTGTATAAATCCATTCCCTGCTGCTTTATGAATGCCATAATTGCAGCATCATCAACAGTATCGATTTGCAATTCATCACAAAGCTGTAAAATATAAACCAGCGGATTTTTGATTTTATTTCCCGAATTCTCTTTTGAATATTCTTCCGTAAAAATCTTGGTCACCAACGGCTGGATTTCGAATTTCTCTTTCCTAAAATAATCACCATAATACTTTACCAAATCTTCTGACGGATTATCATCTACAAACCATTTCAGAATTTTACGAGTTATTAAATACGGAATGTTTTTCTGTTCGAAAATAATATCAACCAAATCATCGGCTTTCCAGTTTCCGGTTTTTCCGAAATAGGTTTTATCGCTGTTGTCTTCTATATTTTTTCGGTAAACAGCACCATCATCGCCAATAGTTAATCCAGCTAGTGCTTTTGCGCCGTTTTTAATATCGTTTTCGGTGTAATTTCCAATTCCGATTGTGAATAATTCCAGTAATTCTCGGCTTAGATTTTCGTTGACTTTTCCTTTTTTATTATCGCCGTTATCCAGATATCGGATCATGGCATTGGATTTCAGAATTTGTTTGGTTAATTCTTTGAAATTGCCAAAAACATTTTCGCGCAAAATCATATTGTGCTGATAAATCCAATAATTGATTTTTACTTTTTGTGAAGTCGACACGAAGTGATTGTGCCAGAAACAAACCATATTTTCACGTAACGGAAATTCATCTGTACGCATTTTGGCAATCCACCATTTTTTAAATACTGCGTTTGCCTGATTTTCTTTTTTCTGAAATTCTTTTTTGGTTTCGGGATCTGAGATTTTTATTTGTTCTCTGATCTGCTTTAAATCTAAAGTAGTTTTAGGCTGATCCTGCAGAAAATCTGGAAGCTGTTTGTCAAATTTGGAGTTATAGGAATGCTTTAGAAACTTTTCTAATCCTAACTTTTCAATTTGAACGGCTTGTTTTCCTGAAAAACCTAAACGTAATGACCAAAGATTGCTTTTTTTCATAATTCAGAAATTATTACAATAAGACTTTTATTTATTGTAAAGGTTTAATTTTTAGATTCTAAGATTTTGAGTTACTAAGATTCTAAGTCTGAAATATGTTTGTTGGTATTAATTAGAACGGGAATCCTTTGGGGATATTGCCATTAGACAATCATAATCAAACATAGCCCACGGTTTCAACCGTGGGATACGTGTGATGCTCTTCTTTGCGTTCCCACGGTTGAAACCGTGGGCTATGTTTAAATTCATTGTCATTCCAAAACACAAAAAAAGCAGTTATCAAAACGACAACTGCTTTTTCATATATCAATTTAAAAATCTAAAATCTTAGATCTAAAATTATTAAGACCCACACATTTCACAATCCTCTGGACCTGCTGCTTGTGCTTTTAATAACATCGCTTTGTAATCTTCAACGCTGATTGCTTCAGTTTCTGCAACTAAAGAAGGAGCTGTTTCCTCTTTTTTGTCGTTGTTTAATGTGAATTTAATCGCATCTACAGCTGCTTTTGTTCTTAAGTAATACATTCCTGTTTTTAAACCAGACTGCCAAGCGTAGAAATGCATTGACGTTAGTTTAGAATAGTTTGCATCTTGCATGAACAAGTTCAACGATTGAGACTGGTCAATAAAGTAACCTCTTTGACGAGACATATCGATAATATCTTTCATCGACATTTCCCAAACTGTTTTGTATAATTCTTTAAGGTCTTGCGGGATAATGTCAATGTTTTGAACAGATCCGTTATGACGCATAATTTCTTGTTTCAATTCTTCATTCCACAAACCTCTTTCTACTAAATCGTGAAGTAAATGTTTGTTTACTACGATGAATTCTCCAGACAATACACGACGTGTGTAAATGTTTGATGTATATGGCTCAAAAGCTTCGTTGTTTCCAAGAATCTGAGAAGTTGAAGCAGTTGGCATCGGCGCTACTAATAAAGAGTTACGAACTCCGTGTTCCATAACTTCTTTTCTTAAAGAAGCCCAGTCCCAACGACCAGATAATTCCTCATCTTTCATTCCCCACATATTGTATTGGAATTCTCCTTGTGACATTGGAGACCCTGCGAAAGTTGAATATGGACCTTCTTCTTTTGCCATTTCCATAGAAGCGGTTACAGCTGCGAAGTATAAAGTTTCGAAAATTTCTTGGTTTAATTTTTTAGCTTCATCACTTGTAAATGGTAAACGCAACATAATAAAAGCATCTGCTAAACCTTGCACACCTAAAC
>NZ_CAMLIX010000319.1 GCF_946479975.1 uncultured Flavobacterium sp. | reverse complement strand
AAAAATATCAGGTGACTTAAAATTGACAGTAAAATTGCTTTCGTCTTTGAAATTTTATTAAAAAACTGAATGTTTGTCCACATAATTAAAGCCAGTCCAATAGTGTAGGTAATTAATGAGAATTGATTCAAATGCGAAGTATGATTCAAACAATACAAAAATGGAAATGTAAAAATTTGAACAAAAAGCCGCTGCGAAGCTTTAAATGTATTTAGTACAAAAAGTTCAGCAAAATTATAACCCTGATTTCTAAAAACTAAATATGTACCGATAGTATATAAAGGAATTTCGGCCACGGTAATCCAAGAAAAATGAGTCGCGATCCATTCATTCACATTATCATAATTTAAACTTTCATTATCTGAAGTAATAAAATAATCGATATGAAAATAGTGATATAAAAAGCCGTAAAGTGCTGCTAAAACTACAACTAAAGACAAAGGTTTAAAATGTCTGGCTCTTTTACCTTCAATAAATTCTCTAACAGAATGACCGGGTCTGGTAAATAATTGTTTTAAAGAATATAAAATTCCTTTATCGAAATGCAATAAACCGTGCTGAATATCATGCCATAAAAAATGCATATTAATTTTATGAGTTTCCGCTGGCTGTCCGCAATTACTGCAGTAATGCCCTTTGAAAACATTATGACAATTTTTGCATATAACTTCCATAAATTTCTTGATTAAATTGATCTAGGGTATTCTTCAAAATTAAAAATAATAAAAAAACGCACATTACGTATAATATGCGTTTTCAATTTTTTAAAAGGTTATGTTTTTAAACTTTTCCTAAAGTATAAAGCTGCTCCATAGTCGGAGTTAAACTTCCACCAGCTGGCTCTAGAGTAATTCCGAAAGCTTCAGCCGAATCAGTTTGGCTGACCGCGAAGATTTTCTGTGTATTTCCTTCAAAATTATCCAGCAAACCAATACTTGTAGGCGTAAGAACCGGACTTAATTTTAAAGACCAAACTTGATATACCATTCCTTTTGGTGGTGTTGGTAAACCAGCGGCATCAATATAAGTGGTTTTGGTATCTTTATTCCAATATACTTTTGCGAAAGATGTTGGTGAAACTGTTTGTCCGCCAAGCGTAACTCCAGTATTTTTAATATCTCTTACAATACCTAAGTTTTTCTCAGTTTCCTTATTCTGCTGATCTAAGAAAGCATATTCTCTCTGGATTTTATTTTTTTCATTTCCAACAGTAGAAATCGCTTCTTTTGTTTTGGTCAATTCTAAACTCTGATATCCTAGACCTAACAATAATAATACAGCAGCTGCCCAGCCCACATATTGTGTCCAGTTTGAAGCTGGTTTCATGTCGACTACTTTGCCGTGTTTAAGTTCTAAACGAGCTTTGATCTTCTCAAAATTCGATACAGAATGGAAAGGAGAAAAGCTTGACGATAAAGCAATCACAGCCTTTTCTATCGAAATAATTTCGTTATCAACCTCTGGGTTGCTTTTTGCCAGTTCAGCTATTTCTAGGTTTTCTTTATCACTTAGTAAGCCATAAACGTACAACTCTAGAATTCCTGATTCTATATATTCTTGTGCTTCCATTAGATTTTTAAATAATTACGTAAATCGTTAATACAGTTTCTGTTTTGTGTTTTGATAGTTCCCAGTGGCAGTGCCAATTCTTCTGAAGCTTCTTGCTGGGTATATCCTTTAAAGAATAATAAATTGATAATCTCAATACATTTTGGTTTCAGTTTCTTCACGAACTCTTGAATCCCGATGGTATCAATTTTATTGGTCAATTTATTACTGTCATCTAACAGATTTACGAAATTATCTGAGGAAAGGTTTTTTTGACTGTTATTAAAATTTTTGGAACGAAGTTTATCAATCGACGTATTGCGAGCAATATTAAGGATCCAGGTGTAAAAGCGGCCTTTGCTTTCGTTATAAGAATCGATGTTTTTCCAGATTTTTACAAAGACATCTTGAAGGACATCTTCTGCTTCTTCTCGATTTTTGATTAAGACATGAATGACAGAAAATAAACTTTTAGAGTACATATCGTACAGGTGCGTAAAAGCTTTTTCGTCTTTTTTGTAAATTAAAACTAACAATTCTTCTTGACTCATAGATGTGGCTTTTTTAGTTTAAAGATGAAAATTTGGACATTTAGTGGTAATTTTTATAAAGGTAAAATATTTTTTTCGGATTTTTTTGATTTTTTTTTGTAGTCTAAACCCTAGAGAAATAAAGGGTTGGTAAAAAAAGTTGATTTTTTTTTCATTTTTTTAAAACCAAAAACAATCCAGCTGCGTAAATGTTTTTATAAGTAAGAAAAAGAACATAATAAGTTGGTCACCATAAAAGTGCTGATGTAAAAGTAGAAATATAAGTATTAGGTTAAAATATAAAGTCGTTCTTAAAAAACAATATTATGGATAGCAAGCATATTATAAGAATACTAATCGTTGGACTAACTACTGTGTTAGCGCTGATTGTTTTTAACGAGAACGACTTTAGAAAAGAAGCAGTTGTAAGTAACTTAAAAATGTAATTAAGATTGACTTACTCATTATAAATAATAAACTTTAAGATTATGGACTTTATTAAAATAGTCGCTTTACTGGTTTTTATTTTAGTTTTTATAAAGCTATATAAACAGTAAGATTTTAAGGTTAGAATAAAAAAATAGTATAGTTGATGTACTCGGACTTCCAAATCGAAGACTTTTTATAGTGTCATGACGATCAAGTAAGATTCAAGTAATACATACAAGCCATTTTGAAAATATTATAAAGCCAGTTAGACATTGGGGGATAAGAAGCCTCTTCGATAAAACCGAGTCATCGACTATAATTTTAAATAAGATAGAAGTTTAATACTATAAAGATATTGCATAATAATTAATTCATGGTTTGATTTGTTTGTATGGGGGGAAGCCTAACGTCTGATTAACGTTAGGCTTCATTTTTTAATTTAACTTTTGATTAATAAAATTTAACGACACAAAAGTATTTTACTAAAGTAGATTTTAGCTAATTTTATAAAAAATTATCACATGAAAAATATAGCAATTTTAGTTTGCAGCGCATTATTTATGTTAGCCTCGCAAGTTCAGGCTCAAACGAGCCATAAACCAAAAAAAGAAATTATGGCAAAAGAAAACATCTATCAATTTAAAGTAGAAGACTTATCTGGAGACACATTTGACTTTGCATCTTTGAAAGGCAAAAAAGTTATGATTGTTAATACTGCTTCAAAATGCGGTTTAACACCACAATACAAAGATTTAGAAGCTATTTACAAAGAATATAAGGATAAAGGTTTTATAATTGTTGGTTTTCCAGCTAACAACTTTGCTTCACAAGAACCTGGAACTGCAAAAGAAATCGAAAGTTTCTGTCAGCAGAATTATGGTGTAACTTTCCCAATGATGAACAAAGTTTCGGTAAAAGGAAATGATATGTCGGAAGTATATAAATTTTTAACTCAGAAATCTAGAAATGGTTTACAAGATTCTGAAGTAGAATGGAATTTTCAAAAATACCTAATAAATGAAAAAGGTGAACTGGTAAAAGTAATTAAACCAAGAACTTTACCAACAGATCCTGAAGTAATTAATTGGATTAAAAGCTAAAAATAAAAATAATTTAAAAAATCCGTAAATCTAAAATATTAGATTTACGGATTTTTTTTGGTTTGTCCGACTGAGCGGATTAGAAGTCCCGCAAAGTGATTCAGCAAACGGGACTTCTAATCCGCTCAGTCGGACAAAAAATATAATTATTTTAAAATAAGCTGCATAAAAACCAAATCCAGCCAATGATCAAATTTGTAACCCACTTCGCGAATAGTTCCTGTGGCTACAAATCCAAATTTTTCGTGAAAGGCAATGCTTCCTGCGTTATCTGCATCAATAGCGCCAATCATTACGTGATAACATTGCTCTTTGGCTAAACGAATTAATTCAGTTAAAAGCTGAGAACCAATTCCCTTTCCAATAATAGAATCAACTACATAAACAGAATGTTCTACAGTATATTGGTAGCCAATTTTTTCTCTAAACTGCCCGTAACTCCCAAATCCAACCACTTCGCCATCTAAATCGGCTACAATTATAGGCAGGTTTTTAGCTTTTTTATCTTCAAACCATTTTTTCTGAACATCTAAAGTCTGAATTTCGTAGCTGTAATTGGCAGTTGTATGTAAAA
>NZ_CAMLIX010000318.1 GCF_946479975.1 uncultured Flavobacterium sp. | reverse complement strand
AACTGGAATACCAGCTTCTGGATTAACTTTTGTAAAAAATACTACAACTAAAACTATAACTATTTCGGGTACGCCAACTGCCACAGTTTCGTACTCCATTGCAACTTCTGGAACTAGTGGTTCCCCAGCCACTGGTTCAGGGACTGTAACGGTTACGGCCGCAGGAAATCAAACCTTAACTTCTACTGGTAACAATAGCCAAACCGTTTCTTCTGGAACTGCTATTGCTTCTATTGTATTGACTTGGGGCGGAAACGCCACAGATGCATCTGTAACTGGATTACCAGCCTCTGGATTATCTTTTGTAAAAAATACATCAGCAAAAACGATAACGATTACAGGAACTCCTACCGCAAATGTATCTTATTCTGTAACGACTTCAGGAAGTGCAGGAACTCCGGTAACTGCATCTGGGACTATTACTGTTTCAACTGGTTCTACTGGCGGATCTGAGCTTCACAATTTTACAACGTCGGGAAAAACAAGTTCTTTCTATACTATTACAGGAAATATGAATTCAACTCCAGGTTCTGTAACTTACAATGGATTAACACTTACTGAGCGTCTAAAAATAGAGTCAAGCACATCTATCGCCTATACAACAACCAGCAGCTCTACTTTAACTTTAGTCTTTGATTCCAATTTTACAGGAACTATTAAAATAGACAATGTTTCGTATACCGCATCGGGTGGTATTGTAACTGCTTCAATCGCAGCTGGTTCACATAATATAACGAAAGGTTCTGTTGCTAATTTATTCTATATCAGCACAGTTTACAGTGGAGCAACTTTAAAAATGGCTAAAGTTGCTGATACAACAACTACAGAATCAGCAAAAATAATCCTATATCCTAATCCAGTTTCAAGTACTTTATATTTATCAGATTCAGAACAAAAAGTACAAAAAGTTCTTATTTACAATATTTCTGGAAATCTAGTAATAAACTCTGGAAACTCGCAAAGTATCGATACAAGCAGTTTAATTCCGGGAACTTATCTAGCAAAAATTTATACTGTAGACGGATCTTTTAACCAAACTCTTATCAAAAAATAAAACTTATTTAACTAAAAGGCTTCCTAAAATTAGGAAGCCTTTTTTCTATTCTAAAATCAAATATCTTATCTATTTCTATTTCTATTTCTAAATTCTTCCTGCTCGCTCATTTTACCAAATTCATTGAAAAATCTTTTAATCGTTTCCAGATTAAATATCACAAACAAAAGCATTCCGATAAAAATAATAATCCAGCTGTAAACAATTTTTACTCCCGAAATATCTAAAGCGACAACATAAAAAACAATAGTTGGAAGAATAGCAACCAGCAATGTTAATCCTAATGCTAATAATAAAGGCTGAATAAAAAAACTGTTGAGTGAATTGAAACCGATTTTTCGAACAATGATGGTGATAAGCATCAAGCCGACAATGCCAAAAATTATACTCGCAAAACCATAAATAAGCACCTGCTCATTCAACGCATTTATTGCATTTTCGTAACCAAAAAAAGTATTAAAACTGAATTCCATCGTATTTCTTTTCTTCTGGTGTTACAATAAATAAACCTTGCGTTTGATAACCAATCATTTTTGCTAAAATGAAATTAGGAAATTCTTGAATTCCCACATTGTACAGATTTACACTGTCATTAAAAAACTCTCTACGGTCAGCAATTTTATCTTCCATTTGAGAAACTCTTCTTTGAAGTTCTAGAAAATTACTGTTTGATGAAAGTGTTGGATAATTCTCTGAAACTGCAAATAGATTTTTCATTGATTGCGAAAATGCATTTGCGTTCTCAATCTTTTCTTCTACCGTTTTAGCATTCAAAAAATCAGTTCGCAATTTGGTCAAATTGGTGAGCATTGCCGTTTCATGTTCCATAAATTTAGAAGCTACTTTTACTAATTCTGGAACTTCTTCGGCTCTCTGCATTAAAATAACATCAATATTTCTAAATGCTTTTTCGTAGTTGTTTTTTAACGCAACAAGCTTATTGTAAATTCTGATGAATAGATTAAAAAAAATCAGTATCAGAAGTAATCCAACAATTAAGGCAATATTTTGAGCTGTCATATTTTTTAATTTAAAATGATATAAATAAGTAGAATTGAGATGAAAAATAAAGTGACTAAAAAAGAATCTAATAATGGTTTGTATTTATTTCTAAATGAAACACTTCGCGGAATTGCAATGCCAAAAACAGCATCAGAACTTCCTTTTTGAATGATGGTGGTTCCATTATCTGACGATGCATTTCCTATCAAAAACATATAATCATTATGCTTCAAATAGGTTTCGCTGTATCTCATTTTTCCTCCAGCTTGTTTGTCGACTCGATCAAAATAAAATTCTAATCCTTCACCATCAACCGTTACTGATCCTGTTTCGTCTTTTATCTTAAATTTTCCCGTTTTACATTCTGTAAAAACAGTGCTGTAAGTTGTTCTGCCTTCATCATCACGCGGACTTTCCTTTTCAATTTTATAAAAATAACCAATACACGGTTTGCTAAAGTAAGGCGAAATAATGGGTTCTATTTCTTCTAAATCTCCTTCAATTTCAACCTGTCCCATCGCAATAGCATCAACTTTGGATGTTGGCAAGATCGACTGCAAACGCATGAATCTACTTTTATTACTGGGGAAAAATATATTTTTGATTAGAATGAAACCAGGAATAAGTAAAAAAAGAAGTTTAAAATTCTCTGTTTCGGCAAGTAGAATAAAAGCGCCAAAGATTCCAACAACAATTAAAAGGCCAAGAACTTTTTGCATAAAAGTTGTTTTGGGAATATTGTGTTTTCTATTAAACTTTTCCCTTTCAATTTTTTCCTCTTTGATGCTTTTAATCCCAGAAATGATAATGCCTATTATACCAAAGAAAAAGACGGATATAAATAAAAGCAAAATCAGCGGAAACGGCAATCTATCATCAATCAAAAAACTGGCACCCACCAATAACGGACATAAAGCAAAGAGCAGCCAATTTGGGAATTTCAAATTGAATAATCCTGCAAAAATTATGGTGAGAAACAAAGCAATTCCCATACTGAAAAGCATTAAAAAAACTACCTCCCCAGCATCTGCCCTGCTTTGATTTATAAACTCTAAAAATTCATTCATAGATTTAAAATTCTTTTATGGAATTAAAACACGATTTCAACTTCTTTTGAAAGTAATTTTCTAATTCTGTTTTTTTCCTGATCAGAAATGGGATTATTCCTTAAATTAATTCCGATAAGAAACTGTAATTTATTGATTTCATTCGGAATTTCACTAATTTCATTATTGCTTAAAGTTAAAAACTTCAAATTTCTGAACTTTAAAATCTCTTCTGGAAATACTTTTAATTTGGTGTCAGCCAAATCTAAATCGATTACAAATTCAGGTTTTAATTTTGCTTTTTCTAAATCGTAAAATGTTGTTTTTTCTTTTTTATTCTCCTCTTTATTTCGGTTCAAAAGACCTACACCAGCTAATATAAGTGATGCTATAAAGAAAATGCATAAGAACGCAACCCACACAGGATCTCCTTGTTTTTCTGCAGTAAAAAGTCTTAAATAAACATAGTAAATCATTCCAAAAAACAAGACTGAAAATAGCACTAGAAAAATCAGATAAAGTAAGTATTTAAAAAAAGATAATATGATTTTTTTTCCTGTTGCCGTATTTTTTGAAACTGCAAAATAAATGACCAATCCTAAAATTAAAGCCCAAAAAATGACAAGTCCTATTTGTGCTGTTTCGTTTCCACTTTCAATAATTGAAAATGTAATAAAGGTGGGAAACATCAATACAAACCAAATTAAAACAGCCGCAAAACCAACCGATAAACAGCCTATTTGTTCGCCTTTCTTAGAAGATTTAAGCCATAAATAAGCCAGTAGAAAAGATAAGAAAATAACACCAATAAACGCGTATCCAAAAGGAGTTAGTCCGGCTAAAAAAAATAAAGTCATTTGTTTACGTATGAATTAAATCTAAAGTTTTTGGCAATTACAAAATAAAAATACTACAAATTATAGCATTAAAAAAGCCGTTTTCTTCAAATTATGAAAAAAACGGCTTTTATATTTTTTAAACTTCCTTTTTACAAATCAAACTTAATTCCTTGTGCAAGCGGAAGATTTGTGGTGTAATTGATCAACATCATGCAAAGCCATCCACTTTATACCCACAATACAAT
>NZ_CAMLIX010000317.1 GCF_946479975.1 uncultured Flavobacterium sp. | reverse complement strand
ACTGCATCATTGTGGGAGAGTATGTCGCCGCCTTTCTTTTTAAAATCCTCATCATTATCTGATGAGGATTTTTTGTTTGTATAACTTTTTAAAAAATACCATTCTTTACGCACTTGAACTTCTTTTCAGAGGTCTGTGCAGAAGATACAGCGGAAAGCATAATCCGCAGGGAAATGCATATATCGATAATATTCATATTTATAAATAACTGAATATTAGTTTTTTACTTTTCGGAATGCTTAAATTTTTTCTAGATTAACATCATGTATAAATTGAATAACGCCTTTCATAAAAACTTTTTGATCATCCCACATGGCTAAGTGACTTCCGTTTGGGCAATACAAATAATGTCCATTTTTGACTAATTTGCTCTGTTCTTCCATTGCTTTTGGATCCATTGTGTCATATTTTGCGCCAATCATTAAGGTTGGAATTGTAATTTCGTGTAAACGATTTTTAATGTCCCATTTTGCTAATCTTCCACTTATTCCAAATTCACTTGGACCTTGCATTAAGGTATAAATTTCTCCATTTGCATGTTTACTTGCTCGATTTAAACCATCTGGCCATTCTTCTAATCGACATAAATGTTCTTTGTAGAAATTTGGAATTAACAATTCCATGTATCTCGGATTATTGAAATCTTTCTTAGCTTCTAATGCTCTTATTTCGGCTAAAATTTCCGGTTTCATTTGTTTTGCCAGAACTTCATCAGCATATTTTCCATACTCAGGTGCACTTGCCATCATATTTGATACTAAAAGACCTTTCATATTCTGCTGATATTTTAGAGCATATTCCATTGCTAGAATTCCTCCCCATGAATTTCCTAATACATAAAAGTTGTCTTTATCAGCATTAATCGCTTTTCGAACTTGTTCAACTTCTTCTACAAATCTCTCGGTAGTCCATAAACTGCTGTCTTTTGGCTGATCACTATAATACGATCCTAATTGATCATATTCGTAAAATTCAAATCCTTCTCGTTGAAAAAACGTTTCAAAACATTCCATATATTCATGAGTCATTGCTGGTCCGCCGTGTAGCAAAAGAATTTTTATTTTAGGATTATTTCCAAATCGTTTTGTCCATACCTTAAATTCTCCAACGGGTGTTTTTATTGGAATCATTTTGACTCCTGCTGCTTCAATTTTATCTTGATTGTAAGTGAAATAATCAGATAAAGTATTGACTTGAGTTTCTTTTTTGCATGATGTAAATAATAGTAAAGTCAGAAAAATGGAAATGTAACGCATATATTTTTTATTTAATTGTTTATACTAAATTACGAATTTTAATAAGTATATGTTCAGAGATAAATGCGGTTATGCCAGCTGTTTAGGATGTTATTTTTGCATTAAAAGTTTCTTAAATGAGTTTGAATGCCCTTTAACTTGTTGTAAATTAGTGAGATTATATTCAAAATTTAAATTATGAAAACGCAAATATTTTTAGTCATTGCATTGTTATCATTAACAATCTCGACCAATGCACAGAAGAAAATTGAGGTAGAAGAATTGCCAAAACCAGCACAGGAATTTCTCAAACAATATTTTAGCTACACTACGATAAAAAGTGCGAAAAAAGATTCTGAACATGGAGAAAAAGGTTTTGAAGTTAAACTAAGTGACGGGACTGAAGTCGAATTTTGGAAAGATGGATCGTATAGAGAAGTCGATGGAGGTGAAAATCCTATTCCGACTGCTTTTATTCCTGATAATATTAAAGCTTATGTAGCCAAAAATCATCCTAATGAAAAAATAACACACATTGATTATGGGCACAAAGATTTAGACGTTGATTTGACTAATAAAATCAATTTAGAATTTACCAGAGATGGTAAGATTTTAAAAGACAAGAAGAAAGAAAAATAGTCATTAAAATCTTGGTACTACTTTATATTTATATGTCAACTATTTTAGGAGTATTTATTTACATTTTAGACAGGGCAGGATAGTTTTTAGAATTATCCTGCCTTTATTTGTGAATGAAATTAAAAAAAAGAGAAATAAAATTTTGTTCTTAAATAACAATCTTATATTTTTACGCAACCGATTGCAATTGTTTTTTTATTTAATATAATGTATTTTTTAAATTAAAATTTTATCAAATACTTTTAATTGTAAAATAAAATATTGATTGTTTTAAAAATATAGTGTGTAAAGAATATATTAAACCGCATGACTTCATTAAGATTTGTAATTCTGTTTCTTTTGGTTTCCTTTTCGGCTTTGTCGCAAAAGAATTATAAATTATGGCTTCAATATAATGCTGTTAGTACCTCAGCTTTGGCTTCAGAGTACAAAAACAATCTTAAGGGTATTGTGATTTTCGGAAATTCAGAAACAATTAAAATTGCCGAAAACGAACTTAAAATAGGATTTCTAGATATGCTCGGATCTACCTTAGATTTAAAATCAGAAATCAAAGGAGAGAATAATCTAATTGTTGGTTCGCGATCTAATTTAAATTCTGAAATTAAAAATGAATTGGATTTCGATAAAATAAATGAAGAAGGTTTTATTGTAAAATCTATTTGGTTTCAAAATAAAAAACAAATTATTATCACAGGAAAAAACGATGTTGCAGTGTTATACGGAGTTTTTAATTTTCTAAGAATTCTACAAACCAATAAATCGGTTAAAAATTTAAATATTGCCGATTCTCCAAAAACAAATATCAGAATTTTAAACCATTGGGATAATTTGGACCGAACGATTGAAAGGGGTTACGCTGGATTTTCACTTTGGAACTGGCAGAAACTTCCAGATTTTGTAGAGCAGCGATATATCGATTACGCTAGAGCGAATGCATCAATAGGAATTAACGGAACTGTTTTGACCAATGTAAACGCCAATGCTTTAATCCTGACTCCGCAATATTTAGAAAAAGTTGAAGCTTTGGCTAATACTTTTAGACCATACGGAATAAAAGTGTATTTAACTGCAAGATTTTCGGCACCAATTGAAATTGGAAATTTAAAAACTGCTGATCCAAAAGATGCTCAAGTTATAAATTGGTGGAAAAATAAAGCTGCCGAAATCTACAAACGAATCCCAGATTTTGGAGGATTTTTGGTAAAAGCAAATTCTGAAGGTCAGCCAGGACCTCAAAATTATGGAAGAGATCATGTCGACGGAGCGAATATGCTTGCCGATGCTGTTGCGCCTTTCGGTGGTGTAATTATGTGGCGTGCATTTGTGTATTCTGAACATGATGCGAATGACCGCGCCAAACAAGCTTATGCCGAATTTCAGCCTTACGATGGAAAATTTAAAGAAAATGTAATTGTTCAGGTTAAAAATGGAGCAATTGATTTTCAGCCAAGAGAACCTTTTCATCCGTTATTTGGCGCTATGCCGAAAACACCATTGATGATGGAGTTTCAAATTACGCAGGAATATTTAGGTTTTAGTACGCATTTGGTTTTTCTGCCTAAATTATTTCAGGAAGTTTTAGAATCAGATACATATCAAAAAGGCAAAGGTTCAACTGTTGCCAAAGTTGTTGACGGCACTTTATATCCAAATAAACTAACAGGAATTGCAGGTGTTGCCAATATCGGAAATGATTTAAACTGGACAGGACATCCTTTTGCGCAGGCCAATTGGTACGGTTTCGGAAGACTGGCTTGGAATCCGTATTTGGATTCTGAAACCATTGCTGATGAATGGTTAAGGAGTACTTTTTCTAATGATGAAAATTTTATCAAACCTGTAAAAAATATGATGATAGAATCTCGCGAAGCGGTTGTAAATTATATGACTCCGCTAGGATTACATCATATTATGGACACAGGACATCATTATGGGCCAGGACCTTGGGTTTCTAATTTGTCAAGACCAGAATGGAATCCGACATATTATCATAAAGCGGACAAAAACGGAATTGGTTTCGATCGATCCAAATCGGGCACAAATGCAACTGCGCAATATGCGCCCGAAGTTGAGAAACTTTTTTCTAATTTAGATACCTGTCCAGAGAAAAATCTTTTATGGTTTCATCATGTTTCATGGGATTATAAACTAAAAAATGGTCAAACACTTTGGAATGGTTTAGCTTTGAAATATCAAGAAGGCGTAAATCAGGTCGCTAAAATGCAGGATGTTTGGAAGAAAACTGAAAAATATATAGACAGTGAGCGTTTTAACGAAGTTGAAATGTTGTTAAAAATTCAGAACAAAGAAGCAAAGTGG
>NZ_CAMLIX010000316.1 GCF_946479975.1 uncultured Flavobacterium sp. | reverse complement strand
AAAGTGATGAATTGTTAAACATTCCAACTAAAATTGCAGATTCGTCGATAGTCAAGTCTTTAGGATCTTTTGAGAAATAGGTTTGAGAGGCAGAACTTACTCCAACGGCATAATTTCCGAAATCATAAACGTTGCAGTACATCGCCAAAATCTCATTTTTAGTATATTGTCTTTCTAGACGAATAGCGATAATCCACTCTTTTATTTTCTGCACAATTCTAAAAGGCAAAAAGCTAGATCCACCGCGGTGAAACAACTGTTTTGCTAATTGCTGTGTCAATGTACTAGCTCCTCCATTGGTTCCCAACGAGAAAGCAGCACGTAAAGTACCACGACCATCGATTCCTGAATGTTCGTAAAAACGAGCATCTTCAGTTGCCACTAAAGCATCTACCAGGTTTTTAGGAAGATCCGAATATTTCAGCTGTGATCTGTTGGTTTTGAAATATTTACCAAGCACTACTCCATCCGAAGAAATAATCTCGGTTGCAAGGTTTGAATCTGGATTTTCTAAGTCTTCAAACGAAGGCATAGAGCCAAATAATCCCCACGATGCAAACAAAAAGAAGGCTAAAATACCCAGCAATGTATAAGCAAAAACCCGCCAGAATTTCTTTTTGTAATAATTAATATCCTTGTTTGATTGATTGTTCTTTTTAGCAGCCATAACTATTTTTCTAATCTTTTTGTTCTATTCTAAAACCAACGTCTGTAATTCCTTCTAAAGCTTCAACACCAGGTATTTTTCCTGATTTTCTTACTGCTTGTTTGATGTGGACTTTGTAAGTTCCTTTAAATTTCACATCTTCTTTGTAATACAACTTACTTTCTTTAATATCGGTAAATCCGTTTCCTAGCAAAGTTCCGTCTGGAGCCGCCATTTGGTATTCTAAAGTATCCACTTTTGTAAAACCGCTTGGCGTTTCGATAGCAACAATTAAAAACAAATTATTAAACGGATAATTATTGTTGTCTCTAACGTTTACAAATAAATTATACTTTTTTGTAGAATCTAAAGCCGGCAGATCAAAGCTTACAATACTGTCTCTGTGCCAGGCACTTCCAACAGATTTATACTCATCAAAAACTCTTTTTTTATCACAAGAAAAAAGAAGTATTGCTGCCAAGAGAAGAATGCCGCTATTTTTTATTCTCATTTTTAATAATTATTGGTTTTCTAGGTTCAGCAGCTTTATTTTCATTAGAGTTCTGCTTGTTCGAATTGTTTTGTTTATTCGGATTAGGCTTGTTCTTATGATTTTGCTTGTTCGGATTTGGATTAATCTGTTTGTTCTGCTGATTTTGCTGATTCTGATTTCCTCCTGTAGGTTTGTTATTTCCTGCAGGTTTAGGATTGCTATTCGTATTTTTTTCCTGCTGTGGTTTCTGCGGCGTTACAACACCTGCAGGTTCAGCATTTTTACGTTTGCGATTTGGTTTTTTCTTCTTTTTTGGCTGATCGAAACGAGTCAGACTCTCTTGTCCCATTGCGTTGTTAAAGTCTTTTTCTGGTTCTGCAACCACCTCAACAGCAAAATCTTCTAAAGAAGAAACCTTGTTTTTTTGTTTATTTTCTGCAATAATTTCTTTTACCTGATCAATTTTTAAAACGTGCCAGTTTGCAAAATTATTAGTGTAAGCAAACCACATTAAACCTTTAAAAATATCTTGTTTCTGGCAAATCGCATCTCCTTTTTCAGTTACTAATTTAGTGTCATAATCTGGAAAATCTTTCAATGCGTCCATGTAGGTGTCTAACTCGTAGTTTAGACAACATTTTAATTTACCACATTGACCCGCTAATTTTTGCGGATTCAATGACAATTGCTGATAACGCGCTGCCGAGGTATTTACACTTCTAAAATCGGTTAACCAAGTAGAACAGCAAAGTTCACGTCCGCAAGAACCAACTCCACCCAAACGAGCCGCTTCCTGACGGAAACCAACTTGTTTCATTTCTACTCTTGTACTGAATTCTTTAGCAAAATCTTTAATCAGCATTCTAAAATCGACACGATCGTTTGCGGTGTAGTAAAACGTCGCTTTAGATCCGTCGCCTTGAAATTCGATATCAGAAATTTTCATTTCTAATTTATGCTGAATCGCCAATTCACGTGCACGAACTTTCATTGGTTCTTCGCGATCACGCGCTACAGACCAAATATCAATATCTTTTTGAGATGCTTTTCTATAGATTTTTGGCACATCATTACTTTCGTAATTCACCCCTTTTTTCTTCATTTGAATTTTAACCAATTCGCCTGTAAGAGTCACAATACCAATATCATGTCCTGGTGAAGCTACCGTTGCAACAATATCACCAATACTTAAAGTTAATTTTTCTGAATTTCTAAAAAATTCCTTACGTCCGTTTTTAAAACGAACCTCAACACAATCAAAAATTGCCTCTCCGTTTGACGGACTCATGTTTGAAAGCCAGTCAAAAACCGTCAATTTATTGCAGCTATCGGTGCCGCAAGTCCCATTATTTTTACAACCTTTTGGCGCGCCGCCATCTGAGGTTGAACAACTTGTACATGCCATAATTATATATGTAGTGCTGCCAAAACGCAGCTTAAGTTCATAAACGTTTGATCGGTAAAGATAGTATTTTTTTTATTTTGCTTTTTAACAATTAACTCTTTAACTGTAATAGCATAATTTGTTGAATGTCAAAATGACCTTATATCTATTCAAACCAAAAATCAAACTTACCTTATTTTATTGTTTTTTAGTTTTATTGAGGCTAAGCAATATATAAATACAATGTAAATTTGTAAGATTTTACTGTTTTATAATTATTCCGGTTTAAAAATTAAGTATTAATCTCTAAATAAACATTGTCTTGCAAAAAATTACTTTTACCAAGTTTAATTACTTTTTTTCAATTCTTTTTTTTATCAATTGCACAATCAATTACGGTCAATCATCGATTACTGTAAAAGGGGTTTCAATTTGCAAAGGCGAGAGTGGATTCTTGACAGCAACGAATTTTTCCATACCTGTTACAACTTTTTCCGGTTATTGGAATACTGCAACAGATCCGAGAGCATTGATTCCATATAGTGTGCCCTCAGATGTTATGAAAAACTCCACTATTTGTAAATTCTCATCCTCTGTTAAAGCCAATTATACTGCAACAAGTTTTACTGTAAGTATCTCAGGCATATATGAATTCAAGATGACCGATACATCTGAATATGATGGCATTGCTTATATTTATAAAGGAAATTTTACACCTGGCAAATGTGAGGGCGATGGCAGCTGGATCATTGGTGATGACGATGATGAATATGGTGGTACTCAAAAAGAACCAAGAATGAAAACTCATCTTGATGCAGGAACAGTTTACACATTAATCTCAACCCTGCGGGGATCAAATACACTTGATTATTCTGGAAAATATACATGGACTGTTACGCCGCCGCCTGAAGGTCAATTTTTATTCAATAATTTAAATTACTGGTACACATCAAGTACAGGAGGAATACCTATAGGTTGGGGAAATACTTTCAATCCTGTTGGCGTTCCGGGATCAGGATTGTTAGATACAAATACAGCAGGTACAACCACCTATTATGTTGGTGACGGAAATCCAGCTTCTACAAGGACTCCGGTAGATTTCATAATTAAAGAAGATCTTATTTCAACTCAAACTGCTTTTAGAACATGTATTGGAACTAAATATGAAAACTATAAAATTAGCACTATAACTTCTGGAAAGGTAACAGATATAGGAACACCAGTAGGATTACCACCAGGCATCACAGTGGTTTGGTGGCCATCAGATAATACGATAAGAATTAACGGTCATCCTACCGAGGAAGGGGATTTTTGGTTTAGTATTCCTCTAATAACAGAGAGTTGCAATAATCATGACACCACATGTGAGATGATGGTCGAACCAAAACCGGAAAAAATTATAACAAAAGCTTCCATATGTTCTGGCGAAACATACTTTTGGAACAAAAACAGAATTAATTACACAACATCGGGCAATTATCTAATAAAGAATCAAAATTGCACAGCAGATCAGGAATTAGTGCTAACTGTAATGCCTAAACCGGAAAAAGTTATAACTACAAAAACTATCTGCTCAGGGGAAACCTATACATGGTCAGTAAACGGAACTGCTTATACAATTGGGGGAACTTACAATGTAACCAACGATGGATGTACGGCAGATCAGCAATTAGTGCTAACTGTAATGCCTAAACCGGAAAAAGTTATAACTACAAAAACTAT
>NZ_CAMLIX010000315.1 GCF_946479975.1 uncultured Flavobacterium sp. | reverse complement strand
ATGTGGAAACAATTTAATCCAGATGGGACTTTAACTTATGGTAACTTCCTAGAAACAGTAACGGCTATCATGCCAATGTACTGGATGAGAGCAATTGGTGGATCTTTATACCTTATTGGTATGCTGACATTGGTTTACAATATTATCATGACAGTTAAAGCTGGTAATACAATTGAAGACGAATTGGCTCAGGCACCTGCTTTACAAAGAATTAGCAGCGGAAGAGTAAGGGGAGAAAAATTCCACTCTTGGTTAGAAAGAAAACCAATTCAGTTAACAATTCTAGCTACAATTGCAATTTTAATTGGTGGTATTATTCAAATTGTACCAACTATTATGGTAAAATCAAATATCCCGACAATTTCAAGTGTAAAACCATATACGCCTTTAGAATTAGAAGGACGTGATTTATATATAAGAGAAGGTTGTGTAGGATGTCACTCTCAATCAGTTCGTCCATTTAGAAGTGAGGTAGAGCGTTATGGAGTACAAGCAAAAGCAGGAGAGTTTGTTTACGATCATCCATTCTTATGGGGATCAAAACGTACAGGTCCAGACTTATTAAGAGTAGGTGGCAAGTACAATGATAACTGGCACTTTAATCACCTTTGGAGTCCACAAAGTACATCCGCAGGATCAATTATGCCAGGTTACAAATGGCTGTTTGCAAATGAACCAATGGATATTTCATTGACACAAAAGAAAATGCAGGCAATGATCTCATTAGGTGTGCCCTATTCTCCAGAAGATGTAGCAAATGCACAAAAAACTTTAAGAGAACAAGCACTTAAGATTGAAAAAAGTTTAGAAAGTGATCCTGACTATGTAAAAAGTTATGAAGACAGTCGTAAAAAAGCTGCTGCAAAAGGAGAAAAATTCATTCCGATGAATGAAAGAGAAATCGTGGCGCTGATTGCTTATATTCAAAGACTTGGTACTGATATTAAAGTAAAAAAATCGAAATAACAGCATTATGTTTGAACAAATAAAACACAATATGGAAACAATATCGGGTATAGCAATTTACCCGATTCTTTCCCTCTTGATTTTCTTCTTATTTTTTGTAGGATTAGGCTTTTGGGTGTTCTCTTATAGAAAAGAAAAAATTCAGGAAATGAGTAGTATTCCTTTAGATGAAGGGCTTGTTAAAATAACAAAAGATAGATAAAAATGAAAAAATTTTTCCCAGTATATGTTAGAGTACCGTTGATTTTCTTCATCGTATTTGCTTTGATGGAATATTTTGTAGACTCTGGTAATAAGCCGGCATTTATAAAATATCCTATGATATCTGTTTTTTTGTTTGTCTTCTTATTTGTTTTGATTGCAATCGAAATTACGCTAAGTGCTGTAAATCGTGTGATGTATCAATTATTATCACCAGAAGAAAAAGCACAAAAAGAACTTGAAGACAGTTTAAGTTTTCAAGAAAGCACTTGGTTTAAGAATCTAATGCACAAGTTAACTAAATCGGAACCAATTGAAAGAGAGGGCGATTTATTAATGGATCATGATTATGACGGCATTAAAGAACTTGATAATAATTTACCGCCGTGGTGGGTTTATTTATTCTACATCTGTATTATTTTCGGAGTCATTTATGTTATTCGCTATGATGTTTTAGGAGCCGATGATCAAGAAATGGAGCTGAAAAAAGAATTGGCTCAAGCAAAAATTGACGTTGCAGAATACATGAAAACAGCGCCAGATTTAATGGATGAAAAAACCGTTGTTTTGCTTACTGATGCGCCAACTTTAGCAGAAGGAAAAACAATCTTTACAACCAATTGCGCTGCTTGTCACCGTGCAGATGCTGGAGGTCAGATTGGACCAAACTTAACAGATGACAGATGGATTTTAGGAGGAGGAATTAAAAACTTATTCCATACTATCACAAATGGAGGTAGAGATGGTAAAGGGATGATTGCTTGGAAAGGAACTCTTAAACCAAAAGAAATACAAAAAGTTGCAAGTTACATTTTGTCTTTACAAGGAAGTAATCCAAAAGATCCAAAAGAACCACAGGGTGAAGTTTGGGTGGATGATAGTGCTGCTAAAGCAGATGCTGCTCCAGCAACAAAATAATACCACTGAAGTAAAAAATAATTTAGAATACCATGTCAAATTTACCAGACGAAACTTTTAGAGATACCATTGGAACAATAGGGGAAGGTGGAAAACGAAAATTTATATTTCCTAAAAAACCGTCTGGTAAATTTTACGATTATCGAAAAATTGTCAGTTATGTTTTATTGGCAATTTTAATCATAAATCCGTTTATCAAAATAAATGGGAACCAGTTTATGATGTTCAATATTATCGAACGTCGTTTTAATATTTTTGGATTCCCTTTTTGGCCACAGGATTTTTATCTCTTCGTAATATCAATGCTGATAGGCGTTGTGTTTATACTCTTATTTACTGTTGTTTTTGGCCGCATATTTTGTGGCTGGATTTGTCCGCAGACTATTTTCTTAGAATTAGTGTTCCGTCGTATCGAGTATTGGATTGATGGAGACCGCGGCGCTCAATCTCGTTTAGCAAAACAAGAATGGAATGCAGAAAAAATTAGAAAAAGATTGACCAAATGGACAATTTTCTTTTTGATTTCTTTTGGTATTGCAAATGTATTCTTGGCTTATTTAGTTGGGAGCGATAAATTGTTCTTAATGATTGAACAAGGTCCATTTGAACAGGCAAGTAACTTTATTGCGCTGCTTATTTTTACAGGTGTTTTTTATTTCGTTTTTGTTTGGTTTCGTGAGCAGGTTTGTATTATCGCTTGTCCTTACGGAAGATTGCAAGGCGTTCTTTTAGACAACAAATCGATCAATGTTGCATATGATTTTGTTCGTGGTGAAAAAGAACAAGGTCGTGCTAAATTCAATAAAAAAGAAGATCGAGCACTAACAGGAAAAGGAGATTGTATTGATTGTCTGCAGTGTGTTAATGTCTGCCCAATGGGAATTGACATTAGAAACGGAACACAGCTAGAATGTACAAACTGTACTGCTTGTATTGACGAATGCGATCATATGATGGATTCTGTTGGTCTGCCAAAAGGTTTAATTCGTTATGCTTCTGAAGATGAAATCGTCAAAAAAGAGCCTTTCAAGTTTACAACGAGAATGAAAGGATATTCAGCTGTTCTTTTTATTTTAATGGGTATTTTTGTTGGAATGTTATTTTTAAGAACAGAGGTTCAGGCAGTTATTCTGCGTTTGCCAGGACAATTGTTTCAGCATGATGGCGATAAAATCAGTAATGTTTACACTTATAAAATTGTAAACAAAACAATGAAAGATTACAGTGATATTCATTTCGAATTAATCGATCAAAAAGGAGAAATTAAAAACGTTGGGAAACAACATTTTAAAGTAGCTAAAGAAGGAATTTCTCAAGGAACTTTATTCATAGAAATAAAAGAGGTTTTATTAGAAAGTGATAAGACGATAGTAAAAATAGGAGTTTATAACGGTTCTGAACTCTTGGAAACAACAACTACAAATTTCTTAGGACCACGAAGTTTTAATTAAAATTTACAAATATGAAAATTAATTGGGGAACAGGAATTGTCATAGCATTCGGATTGTTTATGACATTTATTTTATATTTTGTTTTTGAAGTTCAGTCAAACTCTAAATATGATAATGATTTAGTTGTAGAAGAATACTATAAACACGATACTCATTTTCAAGAAGAAATGGCTCGAATCCAGAATGCGCAAGATTTACAGCACAAGCCATCTATTAAATACACAGAAAATGGTGTAGCAATAATTTTTCCTGCTGGATTTGAAAGTGATAAAGTGAAAGGAAATATTCAATTGTACAGACCTTCAAACAAAAAATTCGACTTTAATACTCAAATTGCTTTAACGAATTCAGAATTAATAATTCCACACAAAAAATTAATCAAAGGACGCTGGGATGTTAATATGGAATGGCAGTATGAAGGAAAAAAATATTTAAGTAAAGAAGTTATTTACGTAAACTAAATTACAGCAAAATGTTATTCTCAGCATTCTTTTTAGGTTTAATAAGCAGTCTGCATTGCGTTGGAATGTGCGGGCCAATTGCTATGATGCTTCCTGTAGACAGGCAAAATGAAGCTAAAAAGGTAACGCAGATTATGACGTATCATTTCGGCCGATTGACAGCTTACGCCACAATCGGACTAGTTTTTGGATTATTGGGAAGAGGTTTTTTCTTGGCAGGATTACAGCAAAAAATGTCAATAATTATTGGTGTTATAATGATTATTGTGGTTTTAATTCCAGAGAAAAAATTTGCTCAATACAATTTTTCAAAACCTGTTTATAAAATCATTTC
>NZ_CAMLIX010000314.1 GCF_946479975.1 uncultured Flavobacterium sp. | reverse complement strand
AACCAGTTAAAAAATCTTCTGGTTTTCCCGAAGGTTTTCCGTCTTTAAAAGGAACAAATAAAACTTTATAACCCGAAATTTTAGAACGATTCCAAGATCCATGCTGACCAACAAAAGCACCGTTTTTATATTTCGCAGGAAAAGCATTTTTGGTATAAAAAGCCAATCCTAAAGAAGCAGTGTGAGCACCAACCGGAACATCTGGAACAATTGCTTTTGCTATTAGATCTTTTCCTTCGCCTTTCATTCTAGGATCAGGAATATTCCCGAAATAAGAATACGGCCATCCGTAAAAACCATCTTTTTTCACACTTGTAATGTAATCGGGAACTAAATCGTCTCCTAATTCATCACGTTCGTTTACAGCCGTCCAAAGTTCTTTATTTACAGGATTCCAATCCATTCCAACAGGATTTCTAAGTCCAGAAGCAAAGATTTTTTCACCATTTCCATCAGGGTTAATTTCTAAAATTGCCGCTCTACGAACTTCTTTGTCCATTCCGTTTTCGGCATTATTACTTCCAGAACCAACAGAAACATAAATTTTACTTCCGTCAGGACTTGCTAATAAATTTCTTGTCCAGTGATTATTGTAACCGCCAGCAGGAAGTTCAAGGATTTTTTCTCCTTTAGTCTCTAACTTCAACGGATTGTTTTTATAAGGATAACGATATAATCCGTCGGTATTGGCGATATAGAAATAGTCTTTTAAAACCAGCATTCCAAAAGGTTTGTTCAATCCAGTAATAAAAACCTGGCGACTTTCAAATTTCCCGTCTTTGTCTTTATCTCTTAAAACCGTAATCTGATTTTTACTTGATCTTGTACCGCTTTCCACAACAAAAATATCTTGGTTTGGTGCAATATAAGTCCAACGCGGGTTTTCGAATCCATCTGCAAATTTTGTAACCGTAAAACCTTCAGGCGCTTTTGGTGTTCTGCCTTCAGGCCAGCCGACAACTTTGCTGTTGTTCGTTTTAGATTCTGTTGCATAAGGAGGAGGAAGCGTAAGGTCTCCTATGGCGGTTTTTACAACATTATTTGGTTGTTTGGCTAAAGCCTCTTTTTCTTCTTTTTTAACTTGTCCGTTACAAGCTGTCATTATCGCTAATAAAGCTATAGAGAATAATGGTAAGGATTTTTTCATTGATATTGGGAGTTAAATAATTATCTAACAACAATTTACTCAAATTAAAAACACCATCAAAATTAAAATTGTAATTATTAACTGATATTTAACATTCAGAAAAAATATCACATACACTCCATTTTGATAGAAGCAGTTAAGTTCTAATTCTTTATCTTTGTCCATTATTTTAAAAAGAAAAATAATGATACAACTTCACGATAAACAATTTGTTCCGTTTATTTCGGCTAAAGAAATTGATTTTGCTTTAACTAAATTGGTGGCTCAAGTAGAAGATGATTTTGGAGATGATACGCCAATTTTTATTGGAGTTCTAAATGGTGCTTTTATGGTCGTGTCAGATTTTTTAAAAAAATACAAAAAACCATGCGAGGTTTCATTTATCAAAATGGCTTCGTACGAAGGAACTGAATCGACAAATTCTGTAAAAGAATTAATAGGAATCAATCAAGATCTAACAGGAAGAACAGTTATACTTCTTGAAGATATCATCGATACAGGAAACACCATCGAAGAATTAAAGCACTTGTTTAAAGCACAAAATGTAAAGCATTTTAAAATTGCAACATTATTCTTTAAACCAGAAGCATATAAAAAAGACATCAAAATAGATTACGTTGGAATTCGAATTCCGAACAAATTTATTGTAGGTTACGGTTTAGACTATGATGGTTTAGGACGAAACCTTACTGAGATTTACAAATTAGCAGAATAACAAAACGCAACTAAATATTCAATTTAAAACTTCTGAAAGACAGAAGTAACAACACTCATTTCAATTATGATTAACATCGTTTTATTTGGAAAGCCTGGTGCAGGAAAAGGAACTCAGGCAGAATTTTTAAAAGAAAAATACAATTTAACACACCTTTCAACTGGAGATATTTTTCGTTTTAATTTAAAAAATGATACTGAACTAGGAAAAAAAGCAAGAGTTTTTATGGACAATGGAGAATTAGTTCCATGCGAAGTAACAACTGCAATGTTAATTGATGAGGTAAATAAACACCCAGACACAGCAGGATTCTTGTTCGACGGTTACCCAAGAACAATCAATCAAGCTGAGGCTTTAGATAAATTTTTGCCAACAATTGGATCTAGCGTAACAGCGACAATCGCTTTAGAAGCAGACGACGAAATTTTAATAGCACGTTTATTAGAAAGAGGAAAAACAAGCGGAAGAGTTGATGATCAAGACGAAGAAAAAATTCGTGTAAGATATCAAGAATATAATGAGAAAACAGCTCCTCTTATTGGATATTATAAAGAACAAAACAAGTTTCACGCCGTAGACGGTATCGGAACTATTGAACAGATTACAGAGCGATTAACGTCAGTTATAGATAATTTGTAGAAGCTTTTTCCAGCTGTACGTTACAAGTCCTCGCTAAAAAAACTATTTTTCCAAACCATAAAACGAGCTTCCTCCGGTCGCTATTTTATGGCAGGAAAAATTAGTTTTTTTAGCTCCGGGCTTTTCTCTTCCATCTGGGCTAAAAAACAAGATTGCGAATTATTTTTTAACAAGACTATTTTATAACGAATCCCCATATCAATTGGAAATACTAATTATATTTTTTCTAATTCTACTAAACGGAGTTTTCTCCATGTCTGAAATCGCGTTGATTTCGGCCCGTAAGAACAGGTTGGAAACAGCAGCGAAAAAAGGCAATAAAAGTGCAAAAACGGCACTCGATTTAGCCAATTCACCAAACAAATTTTTATCAACCGTACAAATCGGAATTACCTTAATCGGAATTTTGACAGGTATTTATTCTGGAGACAAAATAACAGCCGATGTTGAAATTTTTGTAGCAGGTTTTGCAGCACTAAAACCATACGCGCATTCTGTTGCCGTTGGGATTGTAGTTGTTGTTTTAACTTTTTTCTCATTGGTTTTGGGAGAATTGCTTCCAAAACGAATCGGATTAAATTATCCAGAAGCAATTGCAAAAATGGTGGCAATGCCAATGAAAGTGGTTTCGATAATCACGGCGCCATTTATTTGGTTGTTAACTTCTTCAACAGATTTTTTATTGAATGTTTTTCAAATAAAACCAACTGCTGACGGAAAAGTAACCGAAGAAGAAATTAAAGCTATCATTAAAGAAGGAACCGAAGTCGGAGAAGTTCAAGAAATTGAACAAGATATCGTGGAGCGCGTTTTCCACATTGGAGACAGAAAAGTAAGTTCGTTAATGACGCACAGAAAATCTGTTGACATGCTTCCTTTAAAAGAAGATAGAGCAAAAATAAAAGAACTAGTTGTTCAAGATCTGCATGCAGTTTATCCTGTTTACAACGAAAATTACGATGATATTGTGGGTGTTGTAACACTTAAAAATATCTTCGCAAATATTGAAAACGAGAATTTCGATTTATCAGCAATAATGTTAGATGCTCCTTATTTAATGGAACAAACTACGGCTTATAAAGCATTAGAGAATTTCAAGAAAACAGGCGTTCATTACGCTTTAGTGTCAGATGAATATGGTGTTTTTCAAGGAATGATTACGCTGAACGACATTCTAGAAGCTTTAGTTGGAGATGCATCTGAGTTTTATAAAGACGAATTCCAACTTATAGAAAGAGAAGACGGAACATGGCTGGTTGACGGACATTATTCGTTACACGATTTCTTAACATATTTCGAATTAGACGAATTAACAAACGATTACGAAGTAAACACCGTAAGCGGAATGATTATGACGGAGCTTTCACATATTCCAAAAGAAGGTGAAAAATTAGTTTGGCAGAAATTCGTTCTAGAAGTGGTCGACATGGACGGCGTAAAGATTGATAAAGTGCTTGTAAGAGCGCTTAAAGAATAAAAGTCTTCAGTGACAGTTTTCAGTCGCAGATTGGATCGGAAACTTATTTTGAGGCGAATAATAAATAAATTAAGGTTAAGTCACAGTTTTTAATCACAATTTGATACTGAAAACTGCGACTTCGACTGAATACTAAAAACAATAGAATTTAGAAATAGAAACTAGAGAAATCTAAAATCTAAAATCTAAAATCTGAAATTCAGAAAAATGACAGAAGGGAATTTTGTAGATTACGTTAAGATATATGTTTCTTCCGGAAAAGGAGGAAAAGGATCTACGCATTTACATAGAGAGAAATTTATTGAAAAAGGTGGTCCAGACGGTGGAGACGGTGGTCGTGGAGGACACGTATATTTAGTTGGG
>NZ_CAMLIX010000313.1 GCF_946479975.1 uncultured Flavobacterium sp. | reverse complement strand
TCTGTGCAGAATACTTCTTCCCAATGTTATTTCATCAGCATATTCCAATTCATCTCCAACAGATATTCCTCTTGCGATTGTTGACACTACAATTTCTAGATCTGCAATTTGTTTATAGATATAAAAATTTGTTGTATCGCCTTCCATCGTCGAACTTAAAGCAAAAATAATTTCTGCTACTTTTCCCGATTTTGCTTTATCTACTAAACTCGAAATATTTAACTGACTTGGCCCTACGCCTTCAATTGGCGAAATTTTCCCACCTAGAACATGATAAATCCCTCTAAATTGCCCTGTATTTTCTATTGCCATCACATCTCGAATATCTTCAACTACACATATAGTCTCATGATTTCTAAGATCATTGGCACATATTTCACACATTTTTGTATCCGAAATATTATGACAGCTTTCACAAAACTTAATATCCTCACGCATGGTTAACAATGCTTGCGACAAAAAAGAAGTCTGCTCTTTTGGCTGTTTAAGCAAATGAAGAACTAATCGAAGTGCTGTACGTTTACCAATACCTGGTAATTGCGACATTTCGTTAACCGCTTTTTCTATTAATTTTGATGAAAATTCCATGACGACAAAAGTAATACTTTTAATGACTTAGCTCGCATTTGACCTTAAATTCAGAGCCAACAAATATTCTGCAAGAAAAATCTTTAGCTAAATTAAAATCAGGCTAATAAATCATTTTTCAAAACACGTAAAAATTAATTAATATTGGTTTGTTGCCAGTAGAACCAGTGTGCAGGCTACTTCAACTTTAATATCATTTAATTCTAATAATTGATACAATTCTGGGTTTTCAGTTCCTGGATTAAAAATCACTCTTTTTGGGTGTGCTTCAACAATATAGTTATAATAATCTCGCTGACGAGCAGGATTTAGATATAAAGTAATGGTATCTATATTATTAACTGGTATTGCTTTAGTTTGAATTTTCACTCCAGCAACTTCACCTGTTTTTTGACCGATTGCCAAAACAGAATGACCTTTTCCCGTCAACATATTTACAGCTCTATAAGAATAACGTTCTGGATTTGTAGATGCTCCTATAACTAATGTTTTTTTACTTTTCATTTTTTTTATTTAGACTGCAAAAGTAATCAAAAAGAACGATTTATCCTTTATCTATTTGATTCAGAATTGTAACAACAAAAACATTATCCTAACATATTTACTCCAAAAGATATCAAAAAATAACTACTTTTACTTCATTAACCCAAACCTATATGGAATTATTCATTTATTTATTTGCCGCTCTATTTTCGGTATTAAACCCAATTGGAACCGTCCCTATTTTTGTCGGATTGACACAACATGATTCACAAAAAGAAAGATCTAGAATCTCGCTTTGGACAGCCATCAATGTTTTTATCATACTATTAGTTTCCTATTTCATTGGTCAATATGTTTTAACCTTTTTCGGCATCAGTATTGATGCGTTAAGAATTGCTGGAGGAATTGTAATTGTAAATTCAGGATTTTCGTTGCTTTCAGGAAAATTCAACAAAACACGCGGAATCAACAAAAAGATTGAAAATGAAGCACAGCAACGAAATGATATCGCTTTAACTCCATTAGCCATACCAATGCTTGCAGGTCCAGGATCGATGTCTCTGTTAATTGCTTTTTATCAAGAACATCATCAATTAAACGAAGTCATAATTTCTTCATTGGCAATTCTTGCAATTGCAGTTGCTATTTTTGTAATTTTAAAAAGTGCTCATTATTTAGCTAGAATATTAGGCGCTTCTGGAATTGTTGCTATTTCTAGAATTGTCGGTTTTATAGTTATATCAATAGGGATTCAGTATATTGTAAGTGCTATTGTAAATATTATTAAAGGAAATTTCTAACTCAAAAATTTTCTTAAAAAGAAAGGGCTAAAATCATGTATTGATTTTAGCCCTTTCTTTTATTTGATATTATATTTTTTAACTTCTTGGCAAAAACACTTCAGCCATCATACATCTTGCACTTCCGCCTCCGCATGCCTCGATTGTATCTAAACTTGAACTCAGAATTTCAGCATGATTTTCTAGTTGAGATATCTGTTTCGGAGTTAAACTTTGATGGGCAGAAGCACTCATTACAATATATCGTTTATCATTATTACCGCGAACTTCTAACATATTCCCAGCAAAATTATTCACCTGATCTTCAGTAATTAAAATGATTTCTTTTTGATCCTGTTTAAGATTATCTAAAACCATCTTACGCTCTTTTTTATCATCAATACAATCAGCACAGATAACCGCGAAAGTTTCTCCTAAACACATCATCACATTGGTATGATAAATTAGTTTACGTTCTCCATCAACTGTTTGAAAAGCTTCAAAAATAACTGGAGCATAATCAAAATCTTCACAGAACTCAATGAACAATTCTTCGTCTGCTCTTGGTGATAATGCACAATATGCTTTTCCATTTGCTCTGTCCAACAACAAACTTCCTGTTCCTTCTAAAAAAATACCATCTTCTTCTGCAGAAGTGTAATCCATAATATTTGCTATTTCAAATCCTTTTTCTTCCAAAGTATCTAAAATATCTTCACGACGTTCCTGACGACGATTCTCAGCAAACATCGGATAAAGTGCAACATCTCCATTTTCATGGAAAGAAACCCAATTGTTTGGAAAAATACTATCAGGAGTATCAGTTTCCAAATTGTCATCAACTACCGTTACATCAACTCCAACTGCTCTTAGTTTTTCAACGAAAGTGTCGAATTCCTGTTGCGCTTTAGCATTAACAGTACTTGGCAAAAGTCCGTCTAAAACTTTTTGATAATAATTATTTACAGCCGTCTGTTCATTCATTCTAAATGCAACTGGACGAATCATCACGATAGCGTTTGTTGTTTGTTTCATGATTTTAATATTTTTTTTGTTTCATGTTTAAAGTTTCAAGTTCACAACAGAAAACCTGTAACATGAAACTTGAAACGTGAAACCTTTTTTAGTCTCTAATTAATGGCAAAGTTGAACATCTTAACAATCCTTCTTGTTTTGCAATTTCGGCGTATGGAATTTCTTCAACAATAAAACCTTTTTCGCGAAGCCAGTTATTTAATCTCGTAAAATTCTTCTCAGAAACTACTATATTTTCATCGATTGAAAAAACATTCGAAAACATATTATACATTTCGTTTCTTTCAATATGAAATAAGTTTTCTTTTCCAAAAAGTTTTACCAGATAAAGATAATCTGCTTCTTCGCGGAAACCTCTTTTGTATATAATACCTTTATCTTTACCTACAGGTTGAAAACAGCAATCTAAATGTAAAGCATTATCTCTTGCCTCTAGTTTTGATTTCACTAAATCAAATTCCTTTACAATTTTATTCGGAAACAATGATTTAATATAATTTACACCATGCATATTCGTTCTCGCGGTAATGTAATCTTTGTAATCACTTCCTTTATATGTTCCTATAAAAATATGATCATTCCAAAGCATTACATCTCCACCCTCAATGTGAACTTCTTCTGGAGGACGAACTATTTTTGTTGGATCAATTTGATCAAGCACATATTGAATTGCATCTAATTCTCGTTCTCTATCTGGCAGAATATTAGATTTTACAAAAAAATCATCAATTACAAAACCTATATCTCTTGCAAAAATCTGATTGTAATTTTCGATCATTTCAGGACGATAAACAGTTACGTCATATTTCTGGAAAACAGAATTAAAAGCATCCATTTCAGCAACCATATCTTTTTCTACAGGATAAGTTCCTGCTTTAATATGTTCCAATGATTTAGGATCATAAGCTTCCTCAAGTGTTGGAGTCGGCCCATTATGAACAGCAGAACCCAAAACAACAGCGCGAAGCCTCGATGTTTCGTTCTTTACATTTAATTGCAACATAACTCTATTATATTTTGAGCAAATATAAAAAAAGCTTCACAGTTAAGTGAAGCTTTCGTTTTTTTATTTATTAGACTTGAACTCTCTTAAAGGGTGTCCAGTGTAAATTTGTCTTGGTCTTCCAATTGGCTCTTTATTTTCACGCATTTCTTTCCATTGCGCGATCCAGCCTGGTAATCTTCCGATAGCAAACATTACTGTAAACATATCAGTAGGAATTCCTAATGCTCTATAGATAATTCCAGAATAGAAATCTACGTTTGGATATAAGTTTCTTGATTTGAAGTACTCATCTTCAAGAGCTGCTTTTTCTAATTTTCTTGCGATTTCTAAAATCGGATCTTCAACACCTAAAGTTTCTAATACTTCTGTAGCTGCTTTTTTGATGATTTTTGCTCTTGGATCAAAGTTTTTGTAAACTCTGTGTCCGAATCCCATCAAACGGAACGGATCATTTTTATCTTTCGCTTTCGCTAAAAACTTATCTGTATCTCCACCATCTTTGTTGATTTCTTCCAACATTTCAAGTACCGCTTGGTTTGCACCTCCATGAAGAGGACCCCAAAGCGCAGAAACTCCTGCAGAAACTGAAGCAAATAAACCTGCATGAGAAGA
>NZ_CAMLIX010000312.1 GCF_946479975.1 uncultured Flavobacterium sp. | reverse complement strand
TCGCCGCCTTTCTTTTTAAAATCCTCATCATAGCTGATGAGGATTTTTTTGTTTTATTGGTTTTCTACTGCAGAACTGCAATCTCAAATGTTTTTTGCTATGCTTACTAATTAAAGTTTAAATTTGATCTCTAATAAAAGTAAATGATGGATGATCTACTTAGAATTATAAATGGTTTTCAGAAGTTGGATTTAGAGACTGAACTTGCAGTAAAAAACTATTTTGTTGAAGAAACTTTCAAGAAAAATGATTCTATAATTGTTGAAGGTAAGGTTTGTGATAAAATATACTTCATTAAATCTGGTGCTGTCCGCAGATTTTGTTTAGAAGATGAAATGGAAGTTACAAAATGGATTTACACCGATAATCAGTTTGTGACTTCACTGAGTAGTTTTTTTGAACAAAAGCCATCATTTGAAAGTTTTCAGGTAATTGAAAATACAGTATTATATTCGCTATCTTATGCAGATGAGCAAATTTTACTAGAATATCCTCTTTTTGCAAAATTTCATATTGCTCAATTGCGTTTTTATCTTTCTAAAATTAATGAGTTTCATCACTTATTTAGAATTATGAATGCGCAAGAAAAGTACTTTTTTCTCTTGGATTCTTTTCCACAGATTATTATTAAAGCAAAATTAAAAGATATTGCTTCGCTAATTAGTGTAAGTCCAGAAACTCTAAGTAGAATTAGAGCTTCAATTTCTTGATATTACCTCAAAAAATATCACTTTGTTTTTCTTGATTTTTGTAAACTATTTTAAAAGTTTAAAAATTGAGAAATATTTGTGTTCATAAAAATGCTTTGCTGGGTAAAAATATTAGTATTGGGAATTTTAGTACTATTGAAGATGATGTAATAATTGGAGATAATACTCAAATTGGAAACAATGTAACTATTTTAAGTGGTACGAGAATAGGAAAAAATTGTCAAATACATTCGAATAGTATATTGGGTGGTCTTCCGCAGGATTTGAAATATGATAATGAATATACTCTTTTAGAAATTGGCGATAATAATATTATTAGAGAATTTGTCACGATTAATAGAGGAACTGCATCGAAAACTAAAACTTTCATCGGGAAATCAAATTTAATTATGTCTAATGCTCACATCGGACACGATTGTATTATTGGCAATAATTGCATAATTGGTTTTAGTGTTGGATTGGCGGGAGAAGTAGAAATTGAAGATTGGGCAAATATTAGTGGTTTGTCTGCTGTGCATCAATTTTCGATAATTGGAGAACACAGCATGATAAGTGGCTTAAGTAGAGTTGTAAAAGATGTTCCTCCGTATGTTTTAGTAGCGCATGATCCGTTACAATATGTTGGATTAAATATAGTCGGATTAAAAAGACGTGGATTTGACTCTCATAAATTAGAAGAAATTAAAGCTATTTATAGGATTTTATTTCAAGAAAAGAAAAATACAAAATTTGCTTTAGAGTTAATCGAAAAAGAATTTGAGCAAACTATAGAACGTGATAAGATTTTAGCATTTGTAAAGCACTCGAATAGGGGAATTATAAAAGGAAGTATTAGTTTGTAATTAAGTATGATTTGTCAGTTTGAATAATCGTAAATTTGATTTAAATATTAATTTATAGAACTTGCGATACTGCCAAATCATCCCATTATTAAAGAATTTACAATTAAATGAACACAATAAAAACGGCTCAAGAAATTCTTAAAACAAAACAGCATTTTGAAATTTTAGACGGATTAAGAGGAATTGCTGCCTTCGCTGTTGTGGTTTTTCATTTTATAGAATGGATTTTTACAGATCCAAGTCAAAATTTTGTAGGACACGGATTTCTAGCTGTCGATTTTTTCTTTTGTCTTTCAGGCGTTGTTATCGGTTATGCTTATGATGATCGGATTGCGAAAATGGGACTTCGCAATTTTTTTATAGCTAGGATTATAAGACTGCATCCGTTGGTTATTGCAGGATCAATTTTAGGATTATTAGCTTTTTTATTTGATCCATTTGGCGGTCATTTGGAATTGTACACTACAGGAAAAATAATTTTGACATTTATTTGTTCTTTATTTCTTATTCCGTTTCCAGTTATTGAAGATCGAGGATTTAACTTATTTAGTTTTAATGCGCCGGCTTGGTCGTTGTTTTGGGAATATATTGCCAATATAGTTTATGCTTTTGCGCTTTATAAAATTCGTAGAAATTATCTACTGCTTCTTACTATACTTTCTGCAATAGCAATTTGTTATGTCGGCTACAATTCGGGTAATTTATTAGGAGGATGGAGTGGTCCCACTTTTTTGGACGGCTTTGTTAGAATATCATATTCTTTTTTAGCAGGATTACTTATCTATCGATCTAAGTGGATTATACAAAATAAATTTGGTTTTGGTAGTCTAACAATTTTGCTTCTTCTTGCCTTTTTGATGCCGTCTTCAGAATGGAATTGGATTTGTGAACCTTTGGTTGTATTATTCTGTTTTCCATTGTTAATTTCTTTAGGAGCGGGAGCTGTATTAAATCCAGGATTGAAAAAAGCTTGTGTTTTTTCTGGGCAAATATCTTATCCTCTTTATATGACTCATTATGCTTTTCTATGGATGTTTGGAAATTATTACACTAATTATAAACCAGATACAACTCAGCTTACGTTGATTGTAATAATTTCAGTTGTTCTTCTTGTTGTATTTGCTTATTTAGTAATGTTTGTCTATGATATTCCGTTAAGGAATTATTTGAATGCCAGAAGAAAAGAAAAATTGGCAAAGTAAAAAATAATTTACTAACAGTTAGATAATCTATATTTATGACTACATAAAATGGCAGATATAAAACTTCAGGATTAATTCTGGAGGTTTTTTTATGCTCTCTGAATTAATAAGTTCTGTATGTTGAAAAAGATTATATTAGCTCTTTTATCCTACAAAGTTTTACTAACCAAAAACAAACGAATTTGAAAATGAATAGTTTAATTAAGTTTTTAGTTCTCTTTTTAACCATTCAGGCATTTGGACAAAAGCCAAACTTTAAAATCAAATATTCAGAACAGTTAGCGGTTTTTGTCTTCTTAGAAAATCTATCTGATTATTATCCTGAGAATGTCTTTAAATCTGAATTCGAAAAATCAAAATACAATGTTGATAAATACAAAAAGCTAATCTCCAAATTTGATGAATTGTCCATTCATTATAGTTTTAGATTTGAAGATTTTCCGTTTGGTTCAAAGAAAAACATGCAGACTGTAGATGTTTTAAAAAAGAATTTGATCGAAACAGACAATATAAATGATTTTAAAATTCGTACTGTCGGATTGATTCCTGTAGAAACCCTGATGGATTTAGGAGAATGTATTTCAGAATTTACTCCCATTTACAACGAGCTGATTTATAATCCGAACAAGGAAAAATTTGAAAATCAGCTGGATGAAATTAAAAAATACGCTATAGAAAACCAGATTGAAAATTATTTTAAAACAGGATTAGTATTTTATAATTCAAGTTGGGATAATTCAATTCCGTTTGAAGCAGCTTTTTATCCACTTCCAAATTCAAAAGGATTTACTGCTTCGGCGTTTTGTAATAATTTCGTCAGCGCCATTCAGACCGATCTAAAATCGCATAAAGATTTGTTTAGTGTAATGATGCACGAAACGTATCATATTATTTATGACGAACAATCACTTGAAGTTAAAAAAGAAATTGATACATATTTCAAAGAAAATAAATCGAAATGCAGTAATTATGCCTATCAGTTAATGAATGAAGTTTTGGCAACCGTTTTAGGAAATGGATATGTATATGAAAAATTGGATGGTAAAATTGATGAAGCCGACTGGTATAACAACAAGTATATCAATTTGATGGCAAAGAAAATTTATCCTTTAGCCAAAGAATATATCAGCCAAAATAAACCAATTGATAAAAATTTTATTGATCAATATATTCAGCTTTACGAATCCAATTTTCCAAACTGGATAAATGAACTTGACAATATTATGACGTACCGTTACGTAATTACCGAAAATCAAAAAGATTTTAATACTATCAGCAAATTGTTCCGTTATCGCTCTAGAACAGAATATGCAGATGAAATTACAGAAAACAGTATAGAAAAAATGCAAAATACACCGCTGACTAAAATGGTAATTATTTCAAAAGATAATAAAGAAAAGATTAAGTTGATAAAAAATAGATTTCGAGAATTGAAAAACTGGAATGTAAATCCTGATAAAGAATTTGCAGAGAAGATACTTTTAGAAGATAAAAGCCAGTTGATAATTGTAAACCAAAAAAAATCTGATTTAGAAACGTTGATTAAGTTGTTGAAATAAAGTTAAATATTGCTATATTTGTTTCTATAAAGAATAGACTATACTCTATGCTTTATTGTTTTAAAATAATAAATAAAGCTATGCTAATAAACGAACTATCAAAAAAAACTGGACTGTCAATTCATACAATTAGATATTATGAAAATCTAGGCATGATTAAAGGATTGACTAATCAAGAAGTAAAAACTAATAATTATAAT
>NZ_CAMLIX010000311.1 GCF_946479975.1 uncultured Flavobacterium sp. | reverse complement strand
AATGCTTTGGCAACAAATGTTGTTTTCAATGTCTTTTTCTTTCTTCTTTTATTAGTTTTCGCATTATCCTTTTTAGGCGCATTCGAAATTGTTTTACCAAGTTCGTGGCTGACCAAAATTGATCAAAAATCGGAAATTGGAGGTGCTTTCGGAATTTTCTTTATGGCATTGGCTTTAGCCGTAGTTTCATTTTCCTGCACTGGACCAATTGTTGGAACTTTATTAGTGCAGGCAGCAAGTCAGGCGGGAATCGCACCAATTGTAGGAATGCTTGGATTTTCTTTGGCAATTGCTTTGCCTTTTGCCTTATTCGCTGCGTTTCCAGGCTGGATGAATTCACTACCAAAATCAGGCGGATGGTTGAATTCGGTTAAAGTAGTTTTAGGGTTTTTAGAATTGGCTTTAGCCTTTAAATTCTTAAGCAACGCCGATTTAGTTTTACAATTACATTTATTAGAAAGAGAAGTATTCCTTGCTATTTGGATCGCAATATTTACAGTATTAGCCTTTTATTTATTTGGGAAAATCCAATTGTCACATGATTCTCCAGTAACGCATATTTCTGTTGGAAGATTAAGTTTAGGAATTATCGTATTGACCTTTGTGGTATACATGATTCCAGGACTTTGGGGAGCTCCGTTGCAATACATAAGCGGATTTCCACCTGCAAAACAATACAGCGAATCACCAAACGGTTTTGGAAATAGTATAACTCAAAATACACAAAAAAGTGCATTACCAGAAGGGGCAGAAAGTGGTCCAAACGGAATTACGACTTTTCATGATTATGAGGAAGGTTTAGCTTACGCCAAAAAAGTAAACAAACCCGTAATGATAGATTTTACAGGTTATGCCTGCGTAAACTGCCGTAAAATGGAAGAAAGAGTTTGGCCCGATCCAAAAGTTTTAGCGGTTTTAAATAATGATGTGGTACTGATTTCACTGTACGTAGACGATAAAAGACCTTTACCAGAAAACGAACAAGTTGTTTCTAAAATCACTGGAAAAGTATTAAAATATACAGGACAAAAATGGAGTGAACTTCAGATTCTGAAATACAAAACCAATGCACAGCCGTATTATGTTTTAATGGATCATAATGAAAAAGATTTGAATAAACCATCGGCTTATAATCCAGATATTACGGGGTATTACAACTGGCTTCAGGAAGGAATCCACAATTTTAAAAAGTAATAGAATGGTACGCGGATGACACAGATTTACTTCGCAAAGACGCTGATTGACGCTGATTTTAAAAAAACACACATAAAAAAACCGTTTTTGTCCGCGTCTTTGCGATAGCAAATCAGCTAAATCCGCGTACCAATTTCCACGACTGTCCCCAAGCAAAGCCAAGTACGGTTGAAGTCATTATGAAATCGAAAACTCAGGTTGTGTCATACTATTAGATTACCATTGGTTTTTCATTATTTTTTAGAAGTATTTTGAATTAGTAAGCCTGTACAACTAACATGAAAAACCTAATAAAGGGCTGTTTTTAGGAACAGCTCTTTTTTTGTATTATAGGTTTTGGCTTTCCATTTTCCCATCAATTTGTCATTCCGTAGGAATGTTTCATCGGTAGAAAAAAAATAGATTTAGCATTATTTACGTTCCGTAGGAACGTTTGACATATATAATTGCTAACAAATTATTTTGCAATAGAACGTTCCTATGGAACAAATAAAGTTATTTGAAACCCAAAACACTTTAAAACCCGTCATTGGTCGAAATTCTACACAACAGATTTCAAATTATGCTACATTTATGCCTTATAGACCATTTAAAGCAGATCAGCATGAAAAAAATATTCCTTTCCTTATGTCTTTTTGGTGTAATTTCTAATGTTTCGAGTCAGGAATTTGCGAACGCTCCCAAGCCTTTTGGACCGCTTCCGACACAGAAACAAATCGATTGGCAGGAAATGGAATTCTACGCCTTTGTGCATTTTTCATTAAATACTTTTACAAATAAGGAATGGGGTTACGGAGACGAATCACCAGAACTTTTTAATCCGTCGCAATTAGACGTTCGTCAATGGGCGCGCGTGGTGAAAGAAGCGGGAATGAAAGGAATTATTTTGGTTGCCAAACATCACGACGGATTTTGTTTATGGCCATCGGCATACACAGAACGTTCGGTGAAAAATTCTCCTTGGGAAAATGGAAAAGGCGATTTGGTAAAAGAATTAGCCGCAGCTTGTAAAGAATACGATTTGAAATTAGGACTATATCTTTCGCCTTGGGACAGGAATCATCCGCAATATGGAAAACCTGAATATGTAACGTATTTCAGAAATCAGTTAAAAGAATTATTGACCAATTACGGAGATGTTTTCGAAATGTGGTTTGATGGTGCAAATGGCGGAGACGGTTATTACGGCGGCGCAAATGAAACCAGAAAAATCAATACACTTACGTATTATAATTGGGATGAAACCTATAAGTTAATTTACAGTATTGCTCCAAAAACTTTAGTTTGGGGAGTTGGACCTTCAGAAGCAAGATGGATTGGAAATGAAGAAGGTCGTGCTGGAAAAACCAATTGGTCTTTACTACGCCAAAAAGATGAATTGGCAGGAAAAGTGCATTACAGCGAATTTATGTCTGGACATGAAGACGGAGAAAAATGGGTTCCGGGTGAAGCTGATGTTTCCATTAGACCGGGATGGTTTTATCATTCGGTTGAGGATGATAAAGTTCGTTCGCTTGACGAAATGGTCGATATTTATTACGAATCGATTGGACGAAATGCGACTCTTTTATTAAATCTTCCTGTTGATACAAGAGGTTTGGTTAACGAAAATGATGAACAAAGATTGAAAGAATTGGTTGCCACAATCAAAGCCGATTTTAAAAATGAATTACTAAAAGGAACAAAAGTTCAGGCATCCAACACAAGAGCGGTCGATTCTAATTTTGGTCCGCAAAATGTTATTGACGGAAATAAAAATACGTATTGGGCAACAGATGACAAAGTAAAACAAGCTTCAATCGAATTTACGTGTAAGAAACCAACGGCAGTTAACAGAATTTTACTTCAGGAATATATTAAATTGGGTCAGCGTGTAAAAGCATTTTCTGTTGAAGCCAATGTAAACGGACAATGGAAAACGATTGCCAATGAAACTACAATTGGTTACAAAAGAATTTTACGTTTAGATCGCGTTTTGGCTTCGGCAATTAGAGTGAATATTCTGGATGCAAAAGCGGGATTTGTGATCAGTACAATTGAAGCGTATAATGCGCCAACTTTCGTTAAAGAACCTCAAATTCTTCGTGATAAAAATGGTTTGGTTACGCTTAAAGGGGAAGATGGAAATGCCGTTTATTATTCGCTTGACGGAAAAAATCCTTCGGAAAAAAGTATTTTGTACAAAGCGCCATTTACTTACAATAAAGCAGTACAGATTAAAGCCATTGCGAGAAATACAAAAGAGAAAATCAACAGCGCAGTTAAGTCGGCTAAATATGGTATTTCTAAAGAAAAATGGAACGTAATTTCAATTTCAAGCGGCGATACTAAATCGGTTGAAAGAATTATTGACGGAGATGCCAACACCGATTGGGAATTTGGAAATAAGGAAAATAAATTACCTCAATCTATAACTGTAGATATGGGTGAAATAAGAGATATTAAAGGTTTTACTTTTACTCCAAAACAAGTAGGAAGCAATTCAAATTTGATTTCGAATTATGAATTTTTTACCAGCGAGGATAATGTGACGTGGACAAAACAATCTGAGGGAGAATTTTCAAATATCAAACACAACCCAATTGAACAAATTAAGAGTTTTACTGCGGTAAAAGCAAGATTTTTAAGATTTGTTGCAACGGCAGCCGTAGGAAACGGACAAAGTGTTTCGATTGCCGAAATTGGTATTGTAGAATAAGTGTTTTTGTCAAAATGCATATTTTGAAAAACAATTCATTCCGTAGTAATATTTCGTTGGTAGAACCAAATTCGAGCATTCTTATTTTGTTTTATGTCGAGCAATTTCATTCCGTAGGAATGTTTCATCGGTAGAATCAAATTGGATTTAGGTTTACACGTTCCATAGGAACGTTTAAATAATAAAGAAAGCCATTTTCACAAAATCAGGTGTTCTTAGGGAACACAACACAGAACGAATATTTTTTTTACCAACGAGATATTCCTACGGAATATAAAAACATAATCTGTTTTATAAGTGTTAGCATTCCTATTTTGTTTTCTGCCGAACGGCAGTCGTTATTAGTCGAATTTTTAGTATTTCGATACAATATAATTCTACTTTTATCTTACATTAATTAAAACAGCAAAAGCGGTATGATTAAAGAAGATATAGGTTTTAGAGAAGCAGGAAAATTTGAAGAAACTCGTTTTGAGAAAATTCACAATGTTATTTTCGAATCGTCTCAAGAAGCTTCTTTTTTAATCGCTCAGGAAATTGCTAATTTAATTCAGAGAAAAAATGAGCTGAATGAACCTTGTGTTTTAGGTTTGGCTACAGGTTCTTCGCCAATTAAGGTTTACGAAGAATTGGTTAG
>NZ_CAMLIX010000310.1 GCF_946479975.1 uncultured Flavobacterium sp. | reverse complement strand
AATTAAAATTGGTTTCTTTGTACTGCGCCATACAGTCGAACATCTTCATATAGGTAGATCGTATCGCATCTCTCTGATAAAACTCAGTAGGACCTTCAGACAAAAGATCCAGTACAATATCATCCATGCTTCTTTCAAGATAGGTTCTTGATTTCGGTATATCATCTATAACGATACTGTGGCTTGTTCCGTTTACGTGAATTCCGGCAGGGCTTCCGTTTAAATCAACTGATGAAATTCCGGTAATGATTCCTTTACTCATAAGTCTGATGCCTGTCACGCTTTTGAAGGTAAAGATGACTTCATTTCCATTAAAACTTCTTAGTGCTTTTGCCTGATCTTCTGGTTTTATAACCGCCTGTCCCGTATACTGCCACACAAATGAAAAATGATGGTGGTCTGCCATTGTCTGGGACAGCTTTAAATCGTAATAAACAATATTTTTGGTAAAACCGGAGATAGTAATGTGAACCTGGTCTGAAAAATGCGCCATAATAATAGGGTTTTTGTTAGCTTATATTTGTAAATATATCTTTACAGATAATTACATTACAGCCATTAAAAGCCATTTTTATATCAGATTAAGGTATTTTTAGAAAGAGCGACAGTAGAATTATATAAACCTTAGCATTTTTTTATAGAATTAACTAAATCTAATTTCACTACAAATTTTTCTTTACTTATTACAAAATGTAATTTTTAGCCTTCTTAATATAAAAAAGATAAAATCCAGAATACTACATTTGGATATAATGCAAAAATTACGACCATGCAGATAGTTTCAGATTCATTTTGGGGAAGCAGAAAGAAAACTTCTTTCTGGGATAGATTATTTAGAAGAGATAAAACCATAAATAAAGCCTTAACCACCCCAGAAATAATTGGCAATAACTGTAAAGGTTTAGATTTTGGAAGTGAGAATGTAAAATCATTTCTTTTTTCTACAGATATGGCGCTGATCGAAAATAACGATGCCGATGCAATCCTAGCAGTTTATCCTTTTCCGCCTTCGCCAAAAATCATTAAAACACTTATTGATTTTTCTGGTAAAGCTGTTGTCTGCGGTGTTGGCGGTGGTACGACAAAAGGAAAAAAATCGGTTGAAATGGCTGTTTACGCAGAACAAGTAGGAGCGGCGGGAATAATCGTAAATATCCCTTTTGAAAATAAAGACATCAAAAAAATAAGAGAAAAAATAGCACTCCCAATTGTAGCAACCGTAGCATCTTCTGATTATAATTTTTTAAAAGACAAAATTGATGCGGGTGTAACTGTTTTTCACGTTTCTGGTGGATCTCAAACCAATAAAATTGTAAAAGAAATTAAAGAGAAATTTCCAGATTTTCCTGTAATGGCAACTGGTGGAAAAACTTTGGATAGTATCGAAGAATCTATTCATTCAGGTTCGAAAGCGATTGTACTTTCGCCGCCTTCTAATAAAGATTTGTTTAAGACGGTTATGGATAAATATCGAAAAACTTTTGGTAATTTTTGATGTACTAAGTTGCTTAGTTTCTAAATATACAAAGAGAGTCTGCATATTAAGACAGACTCTCTTTGTTTTTTGAATAATAAATTGATTTTAATTTACTTATCCATGAGCTTCAACAGAAACAGCGTTCCATTTTTCCCAATTTTCTAATCTTTGTTCATAGCTGTGTTTTACAAATGGAAATGCTACTTTTCCCAATAACAATCGCAATGGCGGATTTTCTGTTTCTACTAATTTCACAACTATTGGAGCTGTTGCTTCGACTTTTCCGAAAACATTTTCATTTTCTGCCATAGCTTTTTTGATTTCATCATAAGCAGGAAGATTTTCGCTTGTAATTCCCGTGTGCCAGATATTCGAAGCGTAACCGTTTGGCTCCAATAAAGTTACATTGATTCCGAATTGTTTTACTTCTGATGCTAAAGTTTCGCTTAAACCTTCAACAGCAAATTTTGATGCGCTGTAAAGTCCCATTGTGGCTGGTAAAGTTGCCAATCCTAAGATTGAAGAAACTTGTATGATGTGACCACTTTTTTGTTCTCTCATAATTGGTAAAACAGCTTGCGTAAGCCACAAAGTTCCAAAGAAATTGGTTTCAAATTGTTCTCTAGCTTCTTGCTCAGTTGCTTCTTCAACGGCTCCTGTTAGCGCGTAACCTGCATTATTGATTAAAACGTCAATTGTTCCAAAATGCTGTTTTACTTTTGCAATCACTTCAATTGACTCTTCGCGTTTATTTACATCAAGTTGTAGAGGCAGAATCGCTTTTCCATATTTTTCTTTTAGATCGTTTAAAGTATCCAAATTTCTAGCAGTTGCGGCTACATTGTATCCTTTCTCTAAAAATGCTTCTGTCCAGGCTTTTCCAAATCCTTTTGATGCTCCTGTAATTAAAATTGTTTTTGACATGGTATTTGTTTTTATAATTAATTAAGTTTAAATATGACCGAAAGGTCATATTTATGGTAAAAAAAATTATATCAATTTTTCAGATATTATTTTTTTAAGTGTTTGCGTAATGGTTTTCATATTATCATTATTGCCAGACATGCGAGACATTAAATGACCGCCTTCGAGCATGGCAAAAAGAACAGTAGCAAATTCTGATGCATTCCAATTAGCGTCAAATTCATTACCTGCAATTCCTTTTTCTATTATGGATGTTAAAAGCTGTTGGCCACGTTTTATGGCATTATTCACTTTTTCTTTCACTACTGGATTTGTATCATCTGCTTCGGTTCCGAAATTTAATAAAGGACAGCCGCCAATAACTGGTGGATGTATCGGATTACTGAAAAAATCGATATATGCAAAAAGCTGTTGTTTAGCACTTTTGCCCTGACTTACTTCGAACTGAAGTTTAGAATTCAATATTTTCATATTATGATCCACAGCAGCACAGGCCAAAACATCTTTGTTTTCAAAATGGACATACATACTTCCTTTAGACAGTTTAGTGGCTTCCATAATATCGCTCATAGAAGTTGCTGCGATTCCTTTTGTGTTAAAAATAGGAGCGGCTTTTTCTATAATAAATTGTCTGGTTTCTTCACCTTTTGTCATGATGGATTGTATTAACGATGCAAATATATGACCGATTGGTCATTTACACAAATTTTTTAGTGCTTTTTTTAACTTTAGTATTAAATAAAACCAATTTTAGACATTGTTTCGTGTATTTTTACCAAACTTTTGCATCTGATTTGCATAGAAACTAAAATATGAAAGACAGTGAAATCCATGAAATTCAAAAACAAATTTGTAATAATTACGGAATAAAGTTTGAACCATGTGACTTGCATTTGAAAGTCGGAATTTCATTAAACATAATTGAAAAAAACTACGAAATGCCAATTCACGCATCAAGACTTTGTGTCGAAAATGGTACAAATGGCTGGTATATATGGGCTGGGGACTATTCTGAAGATGTTGATTTCTTTAAGCCTTTACATGCTTCTCACTTAGAAGAATTTTGTCCAGTATTTTTACCTTATTTGGGATTAGCACCTGGAACTAGAGTTTTAATTGCAGAAGATGGTAATTATGTTGATGTTTGGGAAGATTTGTCTTTACTATAAATATAAATAAAATAATATTTACGAAAAAGTAAAAAATAGTGATGAAATAAAATGCGCAATCCAAAAAAAATAGATCGTATTTTTAAATCAAAAATTTGTTCGTTGAGTTAAGCTAAATCCCACCATAACGTAGTGTCGATCCCAAAAAAAGCATTGTAATTCCAATTGAAGTAACGGTTAAAATAACGACTGCTATTCTATTCATATTTTTTTCATTAAGATTCGGAATCACATAAAATTGCGCACAGACTGCACAGATAAAAGTACAGAAAAGTAAAATCAATTTTATGGAAACTACTTTTTCAAAACCGCTGGAGAAATGAAACCAGGTTTCGGCAGTAACGCCAAAATCATAGGCCATCCAGATTCCCGTTATGATTAATAAAGCGAGAGAAGACATTCCGAGGGTTTCGAATTTTTTTTCAAAATTTAAAACAATATGCGGCTCTTTTTTCTTTAAAGCTGTCGGCAGATAACAAATTGCTAAAAGTAAATGACCGCCAACCCAGATTGTGGCCGCTAAAAGATGAAGTACCAATATAAAATGATGTAAAGTCATAAAGCATTCATTTTTAAGTTATTATTCTCTAAAAATAACTTTTATTTTTGAGGTTGAGAAGTCTTTAAGTTGTATTTATTTATACGAATTGTCTAGTTCTGAAAGTGTTGGCAGATTATTTACAAAATGTTGTACATAATAGTTTCCTTCAAAATTTTTAGTTTTTAAATAGTCAATCATATTCACAAAATCATTTTCTGAAATTAAAGAAGAATGAAAAGTGGTACGGACTTCAAATGGAATATTCGAACGAATTAAAAGCAAGAGACTTTCTTCAAATTCTGAAAATAAGCCTGATTGCGTTAGCTGTTTAAAGGTATGAGGAAGACTTTTATAATCTAACGCAACATAATCAATTAATTGATTACGAATCAGGCTGTTTAGTATTTTTGGGTTGGAACCGTTGGTATCAATTTTTACCTCAAATCCCATTGCTTTGATTTCTTTTATAAAATCAATTA
>NZ_CAMLIX010000309.1 GCF_946479975.1 uncultured Flavobacterium sp. | reverse complement strand
GGACAGCTCTTCAAAAGTTTTAAAGACCTCAACGTGGTCAAACTTTTCAAAAATAAATTTTAATTGTTCCGCTGTCATACTACCACAGATTAGTTGGATAAACTTTTTGAGCTCTTAACTTTTCAATTTCTTTTTTTACTATTTCTTTATCTTCTTTATAAGTTACTCCAAACCATTTTGCATTGGACTGAAGCACTTCTAGAGATGCATTATCTGATTTTAAGATTTCGTTTACAACCGATGTAATGAAAAATTCAGCTTTCAGATCATTTTCATTTTCCTTCAGAAATTCTTCAAAAAGAGCACCACCGAACTCAAAACATTTTGGTGTAAATCCCCAGAAATTCATGGAAACAATCGTATTTTCATCAATCGGAATAAATTCGCCGTTATCATCTTTACGCATCAGCTTACCATCAATTTTTTCAATATGCGTTCTTTCTGTTACATCTGTCAGATAATTATTCTCATCAACCTGACATTCTCCTCTCGAAACAAAACCATGATCAGAAACGGTATTTTTTAATAAATATGCCATCATATTAAAATGATACGAATCTTTATCCATTTCGGTTAAAGCCTTTGCCATAATTTCAAAAGCTTCTTTACCATAAAAATCATCAGCATTAATGATTGCAAAATTTTCAGTTACCTCATCTTTTGCCATTAAAAGAGCGTGTCCGGTTCCCCACGGTTTTTTCCTTTCTGGATTTAAATATTGAGGGGGTACATTATCTATTTCCTGAAAAACATATCCTACTTCTGCTTTACCTTCGAGTTTTTTATTAAAAATCTCCTTGCACTCTTCTTCTATATTTTTACTTATGATAAAAACGAATTTTCCAAAACCTGCCTGTAAAGCATCATATATTGAAAAATCCATTATGGTGTCACCTTCTGGAGTAAATGTATCTAACTGTTTTAATCCTCCATATCGACTTCCAATACCTGCCGCCAAAATCACGAGAGTCGGTTTATTCTTGCTCATTTAATTTATTTATTAATTGATTATTTATTTTATTTTTTTTCGGAAATTCTTAATTTTTGTAACTCTGGATACAGCTCAAAAAACAAAAAGCTAATATTTTAAAAATTTATCGCAGAAATAGAAAAATAAATATTAATCTGACAATTATTAAGTTAATAAAGTAGACTATCTGATTATTTTTCAGCTAAAGTATATATTAAAACCATATAAAAAAAGAAAAAACTGTTAAAATGTGCTCGAACACAGTAAATATGTTTTCGAACACATATCATTTAGTATTTTCTGATATTCGAATTTTATATATATTTGTTTTTATATGGAAAAAATTTATACAATTAAGGATATTGCAGAACTTGCCGGAGTCTCTAAAGGAACCGTAGACCGCGTTTTGCATAAAAGGGGAAAAGTATCCGAAGATGCCTTAAAAAAGGTAAATGAAGTTTTGGATAAAATTGATTATCAGCCCAATTTAATGGCTCGAAGTCTAAAGAAAACCCAGATTTATTCCATATGTGTGCTCCTTCCCGATTCAGCCAATGATCCGTATTGGCAGCCTTGTATTGATGGTATAACTGAAGCCAAAAAAGAATTCAAATCTTTTAATGTCAAATTAGAAGTTTTCTTGTTTGACCCAACAAGTACGGCTTCTTTTGTAGAAACGAATCAAAGTGTATTAAATAGTTCTCCTGATGCTGTTTTGTTAGTGCCGCTTTTTCATAAAGAAGCGATTGATGCTATTGAAACTTATAATTCTAAAGGTATAATTGCCAGTATTTTTAATAATCAGCTTAAATCGAGTGCGATAAAAAGCTTTGTAGGCCAGGATTTATTTCAAAGCGGGAGAATTGCTGCTAGATTATTAGAATTACTGACTCAAAAAGGTACACTTGCTATTGTTCATATTGATGAAGATTACGAAAATGCCATACATATGCAGGAAAAAGAAAGAGGCTTCAGGGATTACTTTGATACAATTGAAAAAGGCAGATTCGAAATTAAGACTTTTAAAGTAAAACATCCGCAGTTTAAAACTACACTCAAAGAATATTTAGAGGCAAATCCAACTATTGAAGGTCTTTTTGTAACAACATCAAAAGCGTATCAGGTCGCGAAAATCATTTCAAAAAATCCTGAAAGAAAAATTGCGCTTGTGGGTTATGATTTACTGGAAAATAATCTTGAATATTTAAATAATAAAAGCATCGATTTTTTGATTCATCAAAATCCAAAAAGACAGGCCTATTTGGGAGCAACCAATTTAATTGAGCATTTTATATTTGAAAAAGAAATCACTGCCGAAAAATTGCTGCCAATTGATATTATCAATACCGAAAATGCAAAAGATTATATTTTGTAGTCTAGAAATCTATTAATGTTAATTTTCCAAATGAGCTTGCAATATGAAAATCAGGAGCTGGCGTATTTGGATTTACCCAAGTAATCCAAACCGGCTCGTACCTCTCATCTCGTTGTTTAATGTATTTTGCTCTGTAAAATCCGGCTTCGATTGTATTCCCTTTTAGAAGATTCAATTCTCTTAAAGACTGGATGCTAACGGCAATTTCAACTGTAAAATAATTTTCATTTTGATTTGATTTTACGTCTAAATGATTTTCCGGCCATGTCCATGCATAATCAAATTTTCTATTGGGAAGAGCTATAAAATCTAAAATTCTTGGTTCCGGATCTATTTCTAAGCAATAATACGGATTTAATGCTTGATCTTTTCTGAAGAAAATCTCAACACGATCAGAGTTGGCAATGCTTTCGGCTGAATTATCCGTTTTATCGATATAGATTTCATTATCAAATACTTTATAATAAAAAAAGAGATTCTCAGAATCCCATAATGCACGAAGTTCTATTTTTTTAGGATCGTGATTTTCCCATGGGGAAACAAAATCTGTCAAAACAGCTGCTTTTTCCCATTGTGGATTATCTCCAAAACCATTTATTTTCAAAGTGTTTTTTTCAACACTATTTACTTCGTAATTTTTCATTCTAAAATCGTATTGTAAAAAGAGAGCAAAAGAAAGATAATCTTTTGCTCTCTAAAAATTTTATTTTAGGTATATTTTATTATTGGTGATTTCATTATCTGCATTAATCTGAAGAATAACCAACTGTGTATTTGTTTTCAAATCTGAAATAGTGATGCTCGTTTTATCTACCGAATTAAATTGTCCCTTCAAAAGAACAAATCCGTTTAAATCTATAATAGAATAAGTTGCGGTATTTACTACTTTGCCAAAATTGATATTAATCACTTCAGATGCAGGATTCGGATAAACTGAAATAGTAGTTGTACTTTCTTTTTGTACAGCAGTCGCTGATTTAGCAGTTGAACCCGTTTGAAGTTCTGAACATCCAATATCGATACGGCCATTTCTTCTGCGAATATGATCATCGAAATCCAGGGTTCCGGAATACGTTGAATTATAAGTAAGATCTCCTTTATCTGCTGCAAATGCTCCCGAAGCTAAGGTAAAATCAAAAATAGCTGCATTAACAAATCCTGGCAAACCAACAATCGAATTTACATCTTGCCCCGTTGCAGTTGCAAACTGAGCAGGATTGTAAGATCCAGTAGTTGAACTCCCGTTGAAACTTGTTCCTGTCAAATCGATTATAAAGTCGGTATTTCCTTCTCTGTAATATAAATTGTAGTTCGAAACAAAACTTGAAATAGTATATCCGTATGAAGCCAAAAACGCCTTTTTGCCAGTTGTTGCATACATAATGTTGTTTTTATATGTAATTCCCGAACTGTTTTGAAAATGAACTTCACCGCCATACACATCGGCAATTGTGCTTACTGGAGTTCCACCAATTGCTGTAACTCCATTTATGGTTGCACCTGTTCTGTTTTTATAAAAAGTATTATTGAAAATCTTGGTATCTGCAACGCTGGTTGTGTAACCGCTTCCAATAACGCCGCCAAAAATAGCTCCTGTTATCACATTATTGTAAACAGAATTGTTATTTACAATATGTCCTGTAGAAACACCTCCATTTCCTGTAGAAGTATTTTGTTCTGCACCTACCGCAAGTCCAACACCGCAATTGTATACTTCATTTCTTTCGACTGTACAATTTAAGGCGCCATCGATATAAATTCCCGCACTATTTGCAACAGCACTCATACAATCAAAGACTTCATTTGAAGCAATTATTCCATTTCTGGCCTGGTTATTGGCAGATGCGCCTGTAGAAAGATAATTTCCTGCAGCTACAATACCGATATTAGCAATATCATAAACGGTATTTTTGGAAACCGAAAAGCCGTTTACGTTCCCTGTTACTGTTACGGCTTCTCCCCATCCCGTGGCACAATTGGCAACTTCATTGCTATCAATCTTTACATTGGTAATAGCGTAAGTGCCGTTTCCTCCGTCAACTTTTATTGCATTGGCTACAATACCGCTATTGGTAGGAATTGCAGAAAGATTATTGCTTATCCATCCAATATTTTTAACGATACAGTTTTTGATTGTAATATTATTTAAATTCGAAGCTGCTCCAGAATTGGCCAATATCCAAATTGCCTTACTTCCAGATCGGAAGAGCACACGTCTGAACTCCAGTCACTTGACAGGATCTCG
>NZ_CAMLIX010000308.1 GCF_946479975.1 uncultured Flavobacterium sp. | reverse complement strand
AGCATTGTCAGCATTTGTATTGATCGCTCTTTTACCAACCGTAACTTTCTCTCCATTTTTACCATAACTAATAACAGAACTGTCTTGCACTGAAATGGTTTGTTTGTCTTGTAAAACAAGAGAAATTTCTTTTAAATCGATATTCGATTCAGTCGATGCTGTACTTGCAGCAAATTGTTCTAATGCTGTTTGAGGCTGACTGCCTACAGTAGTTGTACGATTTATAAATACAGATACTGAAACTAATAATACGACACTCGCAGCGGCAGAATAGGCGAGGAATCTTTTTTTCCTCTTTCGCCTAAATTCTTCTTGCTCTAGTTCGATTAGTCCTAGACGAATTTGATTCTTTAAAGAATCTTTTTCATCATTTGATATTTTGTTAAAATTAATTTGCAAAGTGATTTGTTTATGGGGTATATAATACTAAGAGAACAACTCTTGTAAAACATAGACAAAAAAAATAACCTTTTTTTAAAGTTTTTTTCGAAGTTCTTTCAAACATCTGTAAATCAGTGTTCTGCAAGACTCAATAGAGATGTTTAGAATAGAAGCAATTTCCTCGTAAGGTTTGTCTTCATTAAATCTGTAGAATAAAGCGATGCGCTGCTTTTCAGTAAGATCCTGCATTGCAAAAGCCAGTCTGGAGTTAAGGGCAGTATTATTTTCTTCTTCGATTAAAGCGTCTTCAAAAGAGAGTTCTTTTAAGATAACCGAATCATAATCAGTACTAAGAGAAAATGTTTTTTGCGCAGTTTTGTGTTTTTTTAAAACGTTGCGCTGGGTGATTTTAAATAAATACGATTTTACATTTACATTTTCGGCAAGTCCGCCTCGGTATTTGTAAATATCCAAAAACACATCATGAATCGCATCTTTAGCGATCGAAGTTTCGTTAGTATATTGTAAAGCAAAAGTAAGTAAAACATCAGCATAGATATCATAGAGCTTTTCAAAGGCGGAAATGTCACCTTTTTTTATCTGCTGCCATAAAGAAATATCTGTTGTGGTATTCTCCATTTAAGGAATAGAATTGCTGTTGTTTTAGAGCAAATCTATAACTTTTATCAGTTGATTAAATAATTTTTCGAATATTTCGCATCATTTCCCAGATTTTGGTCAAAATAATGGCGATAATTTTGTTAAAATTAGTTTTAAGGAATTATGTCAAATGTTTTGCAGATGAAAACAAGTTCATAATGAGAATTATTCATTTTCTTAACATTCTTACAAAGTCAAAAATTACCTCAAACGATGTAGAAATAGCTGCATAATTAAGCACAAAATGACTATTGATCTTAATTCTCATGAAGTTAGAATTAAGAATTATTTATTTCTTTAATTTTTCCAAATGAACGAAGGAATATTAAAAGACTTACAGTTTATAAAATATTAAAAATTTTGAGGTTCATTTTTAAATTTGTCCAATTCTGAAGTATTAAATTCAGTAGAAGTTTTTTCAATTTTATCATCCCAATGTCCCCAATCTCCTTGATACGATTTTGTAAAGATCAATTCGTTGTTGTAACCACTTTGTACTTTAGTAGTACAAATAAAATTCTTTTTACTGTTGTTGATTGCAGAAGTTTCCATGGCGATACGTATTAAGTTAAGATGTTTCAAAATTAGAAATAGAAGCGCTGTAATTATTTATACAATAATTTAAATTTGTTATCAAATTTTCATCTAATTCCTTTAAAATCAATTCCTTTTGATAGTATAAATAAAACAAACAAGATAGAATTGTCTTAAAAAATGCTTTTAGTTAAAATAAATACAAAATAGTATGTACTTTTGTTGCCAATAATACAAAACAAGCAGTTGAAAAGATTTATTATCATAGCACTTTCAATTTTAATTTTATCGCCATCCTTTGGCAGCTTGTTTGTATTTGCTTCATTCAAAATCAATCAGAAAGAAATTGCTCAAACCATTTGTGTACAACGTAAACAAGCATTTAACAGTTGTAACGGACGATGCGAACTTCAAAAAAGCATCAAAAAATATTCTGATAACGAAAAGAAAATGCAAGACAGTTTAAAAGATAAATTAGAGCTTGTGTATGTTCAGCATACTTCTGAAGTTGCTTTTGAAGAAGTTTCTATTATCGAATCAAAAGAGAATACCTCTACATTATTTGAAAAGAAACCTATTGGGGCTTCTAATCTTACTTTTCACCCGCCACTGGTGTAATTCTTCGAGATTAATTTTTCCGTTGTCATTGTATTTAAAATCCAATGATGAAAAAGATTTTATATTTTCATATCAATAATTATGTGAATTTATTCCTGAAATTCAATCTATAAAATTGAATTTTCATTCTTACCCGCGGGAACTTTTAATCTTATTCCAATCAATTGAAAAGACATTTTACAGCTTTTTCAATTACAATCCTCCAATTAAATTTCACGGCACTTTGGCTTTCAGAATCTGATGGCTTTGTGCTGCATTTTAAACAGTTTTTCTAACATTCATTACAAATGAAATTTTTTAAACTTTTAGCAATTGCACTACTAAGTGTGATTACTTCCTGCACAATCGACAAAACCGATTACGCAGCCGAGATTGACTCGCAAGTTCCAGAATATTACGAATTTAAAGAAGCAACTTCGTTTACAAGCGGTAACTACAAAATTAGTATCGAAGCCTTAAACGGAACATTTTATAAAGGATACAACGAGCTTCATTTTAAGATTGTCAATACGCAAAACAATCAAAGCGTTACTTCATCAGAAGTTACTTTTCTGCCCATTTTCAGCGCTGCCGATGGAAGCAAAACTTCTTGTCCGCATAAGTATAATGTGATGTACGATACTGCCAATAAATATTTTACTGGATATTCGGTATTTACAAGCGAAAGCGCCACAGCAAACAGCTGGAAATTATATGTGAGCTTTACAGCTGATAATCAGAAATATGAAGTTACTAAAGATGTTTCTGTTGAAAAACAAAGCAATAAAAACCTGAATATGACCAGCTTTACTGGAAAAGATAACGAGCAATATGTTATTGCGTTAGTTGCTCCGCAAAAGCCAACGGTTTCAGAAAATAAATTGACAGCTGGTATTTACAAATACAATAAACCAACAACTACAGCAGGAGCCTTTCCAGATGAGACTCAGTTTTCATATTCTGAAGTTGCGGGTTACACTTTAAAGTTAGATCCAAGAATGCCGGAACCTTCAATGGGAAATCATTCTTCGCCAAATAATCAAGATTTAACACAGCAAAACGATGGTTTGTATCACGGAGTTGTCAATTATACGATGACTGGAAACTGGACATTGAACTTAATTATGATGAATCAAAACGGATTGATCCTAAAAGGAACTGTAGTTCCAACAGATTTTACTCCTGGAGTAGAAGGAGTAAAAAGCGAATTATTTATTGATACTTTATTCTAGAAAAATGAAATATATTTTAATGTTACTTTTTTTGGGAATGTCAGTAACAGCTCAAAATAATCACGCACATCACGACAGCATCAAAAACTTAGAAGAAGTAAATGTGAAAGGCGCTACCAAAAAGAAAATTGAAACCGAAATGAAAATGGCAGTTTCTGTCGATGAATTTTTATCTTCTTCAGATAATATCAGTTTTATTAAACGCGGTGCATACGCTTGGGAACCTTTGCTGAATAATATGAGTACGGAACGTTCTACCGTTACAATTGACGGAATGCACGTGTTTGGCGCCTGCACCGATAAAATGGATCCAATAACGTCTTACGTAGAAAGCAATAATCTTGCGACAATTGATATAAAATCAGGTCAGGAAGGAAGTCTGCACGGTTCGACAATTGCGGGAAGTATCGATTTAAAAAGAAAAAGCACGCCGTTTGGACTCGCAAAAAAATGGAACGGCGCTTATCAAAGCGGATTTGAGTTTAATAACAAACAGTTTTTTAATCTAGGAAATGTTGCGTATTCTGGTGAAAAATTTGTTGCCGAAGGAAGTATTTCTTACCGAAAAGCAGATAATTATTCTGACGGAAATGATAATGAAGTCAAACATTCCCAATATAAAAAGTTCAATACTTCATTAGGATTCGCTTATAAAACAACCGATTTATCGTCGGTACGATTGGATGCGATTTTTGATATGGCAAAAGATGTTGGTTATCCAGCACTTCCAATGGATTTATCCCTTTCTCGTGCTTTAATTACGTCGGTATCATACAAACAATTGTTCGAAGAAGGATTGGTTAAAGTGATCGATTCAAAAATCTATTTCAACGCTATTGAGCATTATATGGACGATACAACACGTCCTGAAAATTTGGTTCACATGGATATGCCGGGCTGGAGTACCACTTATGGTTTGGTTTCTAAAGCAAATTTGAAAAAGAACAGTTATTCTTCTGAAATACAATTAAATGCCTACGATAATTTATCGATTGCAGAAATGCGAATGTATCCGCAGGATCGAAGCAAGAGAACGATGTTTGCTTACAGCTGGCCTTGGGTAACAACACGTTATGCCGGACTTTCGATGAATAATTCTTGGGATCTTTCAGAGAAAAGTCAGGTGAATCTGGGTGGTTCTTTGGGCGTAAATTACAATTACTCGAAATATGTAGAATTCAACTGGATTTTTCAT
>NZ_CAMLIX010000307.1 GCF_946479975.1 uncultured Flavobacterium sp. | reverse complement strand
AGCTGTCTATTCTACTTACAGATGGAAATACGATTAAAGAAATTGAACTGTCTATGTCTCCCAAAATACATCCTGAACAGGTTTCGGAAACATTTTCAATTAAAACAATTTTAGAGAACGAAAGAGATTACATTTTATACATTCTAAAAAAATGTAATGGAAAAATTTCTGGAGCAGGCGGTGCAGCGGAAATTTTAGATATTCATCCTTCTACTTTAAATTCTAAAATTAAAAAACTCGAAATTAAGAGAGAAATCAGTTAGTCAATTTTCTCCAGACAATTTGCGATAAATTCGGCGATACTTTCCCAATTGTATTGTCTTAAAACTAAATGGTTATTTTCTTTAAATTCTTTATAGCAAGTAATCGAATGGATGTTTTTGTACTTTTTGAAATTACAATATTGTATGGAAGCCGAGATAAAATGATCTTCTGAACCCGACAAAAAGAGAAGCGGAGCATGCTTTTTCTTAAAATCTATTTTAGCAGAAGCAGAAAAAATATCTCGAAAGATTGATTCTGATTCTGGAATGGCTAAATTTTCATAAGTCTCCTTTTGTTCCTCAAAACACATTTGATTCGTAAAATAAAGCTGCCATTTTTTGAAAGAAATCAAATATGTTTTTCTTCTGAAATAAAAGAAACCGAATATTTCCCAAATCTTTTTATAAAAGGAAAAATTGAAATAAACCAAATTACCGGGCGGAACAGAATGCATACAAACTCCAGCGTGGCCCAAATCTTTTTGAAGCAATAATTGTGTCAAAAGTCCTCCGTAAGAATGCCCAATAATAATAGGTTTCTCTGGAAGTTTTTCTATAATTTCTGTGTAATAATCCAATAAATGACTAACCCGAATAGTGGCAATTTTTGGATTTTGCTGTTGTCGTAAAGTTTCTGTTGTTTCATTTTTATAAGGCCATGGCGGTGCGACGGTTTTATACCCTTTTCTTTCGAAAAAAATAATCCATTCCTGCCAGCAAGAATGATTTATCAAGGCTCCTGTAATAAATAGAATCGTTTTTTTATTAGATAAATACATACTATTTCATCTTTAAGATCATTTTTCAGAAAAGCGGAAGTGGTCTTAACGATAAAACAAAAGGAATGCCTCTTTTGTAAAGTATTGATTATAAAAGTATTCTCAGAATTAAAGATTTTGTAATAATTAAATATCGTTAAAAAAAAGTCTTAATTATTGAAATATCATAATTTAGAATATAGGCATCTGATTAAACTCTTTGTTTTTCAATGTGTTAAGTTTTGGTTTAATCTTTGCCTGCCACAATCGAGAGATTTATTTGTAAACAACTTTTAAATTATAGTTATGAAAAAAATTTATGATACAGAAACACGTTTTGCCGATGCAGGCGATCGTAAAATTGCTTATCGTTCCTATGGGAAAGGAAAAGCAGTATTTTTTGTGAACCGATTTAGAGGAACTCTCGATACCTGGGATCCTTTATTTATAGCATTTATGGCTAAAAAGTTCAATGTTATCGTATTTGATTATTCGGGAATTGGTTCTTCAACAGGAAATTTAATACCAGATATTACAGTTGTGGCCAAAGATATTAAAGATCTTGCCGATGTTCTAAAAATAGATTCAATTGTAGTTTTGGGCTGGTCATATGGCGGATTAGTCGCGCAAGCGGCTACTTTATTATATCCTAATTTAGTAACTCATGCGGTTTTGATTGGGACTAATCCGCCGGGGAAAAATGAAGTTCCGATCGAGCAGGCTTTTTATGATGCAGCTTTGAAACCTTTAAATGATTTTGAAGATGAAATAGTACTATTCTTCGAACCAAAATCTGAGTTTAGTAAAAAAACTGCAAAGGCTTCTCACGATAGAATTCACAAAAAAATTGATGTCGACAAAATTCCTTCTACAATGGATGTTTTCCAATTGTATTTTGGCGGAGGCGACGGATTTAGAGAAGATCTTTTGAATTTTAGAGAACAGATTAAAAAGACTAAAACGCCTATTTTAATCATTTCGGGAGATCATGACATTAGTTTTGCTGTCGAAAACTGGTATTCCTTTTTCAATCAGATGACAAATGCCCAAATGGTAGTTTATTCAGGAACAGGCCATGCACCGCAGCATCAATATCCGGAACTGACTTCAAAACACATTATCAATTTTGTAAAATACACATATTAGAATTTAGAATCTTAATCCGCATAGTAATTTTCTAAAATAGTATGTGTCAAAAGGAATAGTGTCAGCAGCTATTCCTTTTTTATATATTTTTTTTAAGAGATTTTTATTTTGAATTTAAGCATCATGATATTTCACTAAAAAACTTTTTTTAGCGAAATACAAATAAGAAAATGATATAACTTATATGTCGATTGTGGTATTTATTTTTGGGAGAAAAAGTTCTAGATCTGCTTTTTTAAATGCATCTAAAGCCTTTTGATGATCCATGACAATGAAACCGAAAGTGTCATAATGAACACCTAATATTTTGGTAACGTCAACCAATTTAGAAGCCTCAATTGCTTCTTCAATTCCCATTGTTAGTCCGTCACCAATTGGGAAAACAGCAAAGTCAAGTTTAGTAAATTTTAGAATAATCTGCATGTCTAAAGTCAGAGCGGTATCTCCGCTGTAATAAAAATTTCCTTCGGGAGTTGTGAGAACAAAACCACAGGCAATTCCGCCATAAGAACCATCCATAAAACTGCTTGGATGCTGGGCTACAACACATTTTACAGTTCCGAAATCAAAATCGAATTTTCCACCAGGATTAATTGGATGCGCGTTTTCTATCCCTTGTTTTAATAACCAATTATAGATTTCAAAATTTCCAAGCACTTTAGCGCCGGTGTTTTTTGCAATTCGTTCAACATCCAGAATATGATCGTAATGCGCGTGAGAAATAAAAATATAATCTGCTTTTACAGCGTCAACATCAACTTCTTTAGCTAATTCATTTGGAGTGATAAAAGGGTCGAAAAGAATATGTTTTCCATTTGTAAAAATAGAAAAACAAGAATGTCCATAATAAGTAACTTTCATGATAATAAGTTTTAATTAGTTAATAACTAATATTGTTTTCAAGAAATATACCCATTTAAAGCTAGAGTCGTTTTGGTGTAAAATTTACAAAGATTTATTCACACAGGAAGCTTCCTTACAGCTCAATCATTTTAATAAAGACATAGAAGTTTAATTTTGTTGAGGATATACATCTTTAAAATGTATGTTGAGCCTTCTAAATTGTACATTTTAAGAACTTTTCCCATTTTATAGACGCATTTTAGGAATCTTTGAAATATAATATCCAACAGCAGGAAAATTTCCCTAACATCTGACAGCTGTTGGACCGGCAACTTGATTATCTTTGCGGAGTTCACCCAGAAGATGAAAAAAAAGAAACAGATATATACGCATTCACAAGACAGCAAAGCTATTGGGGGAATCGACCTAATCAGGTTTCCGCTGGCAGATGCTTTGAAATTTCAGAATCAATATCCCGATTCTGAAAACCCATTTGAGACCCATCGTGACGAATATTATATTTTTGCGCTTCTGACCCGGGGTTCTGTGGATTTTGTCTGTGACATGGAGGCTGTTTCCATTTCAGGGAATTCTCTGATGGTCATAAAACCTTATCAGGTCCATTCCGTAGCCGGCTTCGACAGCAGCTCGGAAGGATATTTTATAACGGTAAGTCCTTTTCTTATTCCCAATGACTGTAATACTATCTTTCAGCATCTCAATGTTTCAGAGCAGGTGCTCAAAATTTCGACCTCTGAGCACAGGGAGATTATAGACACCGCTGTCCTGCTGCATCGCTCTTTTGACCAGCAGATGCCCAATAAGCAGCAGATCATCAACGGCCTCTTCAATTCTTTTTTGTACCGGACAGCCAATTTATTTGCAGGTGCTGAAAAGAAGGCATCCCGAAAAATCAATCAGTCCACTCGCATAACGCTGGCCTTCCAAAAGCTTATCACTTCTGATTCCATGCTGCAATCACCATCTTATTTTGCACAAAAGCTCAATATAACAACTCCCCATTTAAATGACTGCGTGAAAAGTACGACAGGAAATTCTGCCACGTACTGGCTGCAGGAAAAAATGATGACAGAAGCCAAACGACAGCTGTATTACACTAATAGTGACGTAAAGGAAATTTCATTTGACCTTGGCTTTGAAGACCATGCCTATTTCTCCAGGCTCTTCAAAAAGTTAGCGGGGGAAACACCGCTCTCGTTTCGCAGCAAATTCCGCGAATAGTCCAATTATTACCTTTCTGTCTCCCATTCCGTCTTGGTGGTATCCCTTTACTTTGCAGTATAAAAATCAGGATTATGCCAAATGCACCAAAATGGGTATTAGATGTTGTGGAAAAAATATTAATACCCAGACTTCCCTTTATGGAAGTAAGCAATATAGAACTTTTATCTCCTTCGGTCAAGAAGATACGTTTCAGGGGTAAATTTAAAAACCTGTCTTTCCAGCCGGGATCCTATATGGACATTCGGGTAAGCGACACCGAAGTGCGTAGATATTCGGCCGCCTTTGCGGATCCTGAAAACGGAACTATGGATTTTATCGTGCACCTGCATGGCGATTATCCCGGAAGTCGTTACATGGACCATCTTT
>NZ_CAMLIX010000306.1 GCF_946479975.1 uncultured Flavobacterium sp. | reverse complement strand
AGGCGGATTTTTTTCTCCAAAAACTTCAAAAATTGCTTTTGCTTCATTTGCATCTCCAACTGGAGTTGAGGTTGCATGAGCATTTATATATTCAATATCTGAAGCATTTAATTTAGCATCGTCCAACGCACGTTTCATGGCTGTTGCAGGTCCTTCGACGTTTGGAGTTGAAATATGTCCTCCGTTTGAAGAAAATCCGTAACCGCCAATTTCTGCGATGATAGTTGCACCGCGAGCAATTGCAGATTCGTAACTTTCTAAAATTAAAGTCGCGCCGCCGCCACTCGGAATTAATCCGTCGCGATCTGCGTCAAAAGGTCTTGAAGCTTTTTGAGGATCGTTTTCTCTGTTAGAAAAAACACCTAATCCGTCAAAACTGCTCATCGCATATTTATTAATTTCCTGCGCTCCGCCAGTAATTACAATATCTTGAAAACCGCTTTTTATTAAAAAATAAGCCAATCCGATAGAGTGAGAACCGCTTGCACAAGCCGCACTTACTGTAAGATTGATGCCGCGAAGTTTGAAAATCGTCGAAAGATTCATTGTTACCGTAGAATTCATGGATTTGAAAATCGCACCAGAACCAATAAGAGCAGTGTCTTTTTTCTCGCGTACAATATCTGTTGCGTCAATGATGGCTTTAGAAACAGAATCATTTCCGTACATAATGCCGACTTCGTGCTCATCAAAAAAAGCATCGTCGATATTCGCATTTTTCAATGCTTCTATAGTAGCCATATAAGCATATTCGGTTTCTTCGCCGATGCTCATACGTTGTCTTCTGTTCAATAAATTTTTAAGATCAGCTTTCGGAACCATTCCTGTTAAGGCCGATTGAAAACCAAATTCTTTACGTTCAGAATCAAACTGAATACCAGATTTTCCCTGATATAATGAATCTTTTACTTCATCTAAAGAAGTTCCGATACACGAATAAATTCCCATTCCAGTAATTACAACTCTTCTATTCATCGTCTTTCAAAGTAATTTTTTATCCGTTACGCGTAGTTTTTATAAACACATAGATACATAGCTTTTCTTTGTCTGTAAAAAGGCGTTTCACTTATTTAAACAAACATAGCTGTGCTATGTGAAGAAATCTATTTTCTTTATTATTCTCTTTTAACACATAAAACCTATGTTTCTATGTGTTTAGAATTTAAGAATATATCCCGCCGTTTATATTGATAATTTCTCCTGTAATATAACTTGCTTTTTTAGAAATCAAAAAGCTTACCAAATCTGCCACTTCTTCGGCTTCGCCAAAACGATTAACCGGAATTAGCTTTAATAATTCTTTTTCGTCCAGCTGACTTGTCATATCGGTTCTAATAAAACCAGGAGCGACAGCATTTACCGTAATATTTCTTTTCGCAACTTCTTGAGCCAAAGCTTTGGTTGCGGCAACGATGGCACCTTTTGCAGCCGAATAATTGGCTTGTCCTGCAGTTCCTTTTACTCCAGAAACCGAAACCATATTTACGATTCGGCCATATTTGTTGCGTAACATTTTTTGAATGAAAAACTGCGTAACATTAAAAAATCCGTTTACGCTTGTATTCAAAACGCCGTTCCAGTCTTCTTTGCTCATCCACATAAAAAGACCGTCTTTTGTAATTCCAGCGTTGTTTACAATGGCTTCAACCAATTTTTCAGGATTTTCTTCCTGCCATTTATTTAAAACATTTTGTACTTCTTCAAAATTAGAAACATCAAAACCTAAGATTTCTCCAGTTGCGCCTAATTTTTGTACTTCTTGTAATGTTTCTTCGGCAGCTGTTTTATTCGAATGATAATTGATTAGAATATGATAATCGGATTCTACGGCTAGTTTTTTACAAATCGCACTTCCAATTCCTCTCGAACCGCCTGTTACTAATACACACTTCATAAGTGAAATTTATTTCTTTTTCTTAACTGCAGGTTTCGTTGCCGATTTTGCAGCTGGTTTGGTTGTTTTTGTTTCTTGTTTTGGAGCTTCGGCGTGCGCTGGAGCAGGTTGAGCTTTTTCTGATTTCGAAAATAGTTCGGCATTTTCAAACCATTGATTGGCTAAAACGGTTCCGTCTGGTTTAAGAAATCCCCATTTTCCTTCGTTTTTTACTCTCGCAACACCATCAATAAAGCCTTTATCTTGTTGTGTAAACATCGCAATAATGGCATTTGTTGTAATTCCGTATTGTGTTGGGATAATCAATTTTCCAGATTCGTTGATAAATCCCCAATTGCTTTCTTTTACAGGAGCGATTCCGTTTGTACTAAAAACTTCTGCATCACTGTAAGTTGGTTCAATCACGAATTTTCCTTCTGGATTAATGAATCCCCATTTTTTTCCAACTAAAACTGGCGCTAGATTTTTTGAGAAAGCTTTTCCTTTGTCATAAATAGGAAGAATTGCCCAATTTCCTTTCAAATCAATGTAACCAATTTTGCCGTTCTTTTTAGCATAAGTCAAATCCTGAGTTTCGAAATCCCAGATTTTTTCAGCACCGTCAACTGGAATAAATTTTCCACCGCTTATCAAACCGAAAGTTTTATCTTTTCTTGCCCAAGTTGTGCCTTTAAAATAATTTCCGATTTCAGTGTAAGCAGGTTCAACTAATTCTTTTCCTTCAGTATTAATAATTCCCCAGTTTTTGTTCAATTCTACTTTGGCAAAACCATTTTCAAAAGGTTTGATCTGATCGTATTTTGGTTCTAAAACCACAGCCATTTTATTGTTGATCAATCCCACTTTATTGTTTTGTCTAATGAAAGCAACGCCGTCATTAAAATCAAATAATTTGTCTGAAGCAGGCGCTTTTTGGATTTCGCCTTTGGTATTAATATAAACCCAATCCTTATCTTTTTGTACAACAGCAATTCCGTTGTTAAAATCTTTGGCATCTTTAAAATCTGCTGGAATTACCCAAGTTCCTTTTGTATCGATAAATCCCCATTTTCCGCCATTTTCTACAGCAGCTAAACCTTCAGAAAAACTTCTGGCAGATTTGTATTGAGGTTCGATTTTAAAAGATCCGTCTTTAGTGATATATCCAATTTTGGAATTTTTCTTAACTAATGCTAATTCTTGACTATTAACAAATTGAATAACGAATAGCAATAAAAATACAAATGACTTTTTCATGATTTTAAGATTCAATATTAGTACTATAAACCTGTTCTGATATTTTTTTAACACATAGAAACATAGATTATTTTTGATATTTATTATTAGTAGATTTTAAAAAGAAACTAGTTTCTAACACATAGCTATGTTTGTTAATGCAAATAAAATGCCTTTTTTAAGCTTTCAAAACTATGTTTCTATGTGTTAAATAAACATCTAACTATTTATCAAATAATCTTTTACTTTTTGAACAAAAGGATACATAACCATATCTTCTTTAAATTCTGGAATTATATTTCGAACATCGTCGTACCATTTTTTAGTAACAGACGAAATTTGATTTTTCTGACCTAAATAATCAATTGCCTGAACGATTGTAATCAACTCGATTGCTAAAACTTCAAATGAGTTTTCGATCACTTTTGACGTAATTACCGCAGCATTTGTTCCCATGCTTACAATATCTTGATTGTCATTGTTGTTTGGAATACTGTGCACGTACATTGGGTTTGATAACATTTGGTTTTCTGCAGTTGTAGAAGTCGCAACGAATTGAACGCCCTGCATTCCGAAATTAAATCCTAATGTTCCTAAGTTTACAAATGGAGGCAAAATTTCGTTGATTTTTGAATTCAATAAATAATTCAATTGACGTTCTGCCAGCATCGTTAATTTGGTAATAACGATTTTTAGTTTATCCATTTCTAACGAAATATAATCTCCGTGGAAATTTCCTCCGTGATAAACGTGTTTGTTTTTAACGTCAATAATTGGATTATCGTTTGCAGAATTAAATTCGTCTTCTAAAATAGAAGCAACATTATTGATGGTTTCTAAAACTGGTCCCAAAATTTGAGGAACGCATCTTAGTGAATAATATTCCTGAACTTTTTCTTTGAAGATTTCTTCTGTGTTTTCACCAGAATATAAATGGTCTTCTCTTTTACGGATCAACGTACTGTCAGAAAGATTTTTTCTCATTCTTTCTGCCACTTCCTGCTGTCCTTTATGACGTTTTGTTTGGTTTAATTCTTCTGAAAAATGATCATCATAAGCCTGAACCAATTCGTTGATTGCACAAGAAGCTTTTAATGACCAATCTAATAATTTTTGAGCGTAATGCACATTAACCACTCCAATTCCTGTCATTACAGAAGTTCCGTTGATTAACGCCAAACCTTCTCTAATTTCTACTTGAATTGGTTTTAAACCTTCTATTTCGAAAACTTCTGGGGTTGGACGTCTTTCACCTTTATAAAAAACTTCACCTTCACCAATTAAAACCAAAGCTAAATGTGATAATTGAACTAAATCGCCGCTTGCCCCAACACCACCGTGTTCAAAAATTAAAGGCGTAATATCTCTGTTGATTAATTCTGCCATTAAATGAATTACAGAAGAATGCACTCCCGAATTTCCTAAAGAAAGTGTATTTAATCTCGCAAGAATTGCTGCTTTTGCACACTCAGCATTTAAAGGTTTGCCAGTTCCTGAAGAGTGGCTTCTAATTAAATTATATTGTAATTGAATTTGGTCAGACTCTTTAATTCTATATTGGGCCATTGGACCAAAGCCAGTATTTA
>NZ_CAMLIX010000305.1 GCF_946479975.1 uncultured Flavobacterium sp. | reverse complement strand
TGCACTTAAATAAATATTTAAAGTTCTCTCTAAAGCCTGACACATCAAAAGAGTTAATTTTTGATAATTGCCATTGTTGGCTTGATTGAGCGCGTCGTAATATTTTTTTCTATCGTTTTTAAGTATAATGGCAGGCGGAAAACCGCATCTCATTAATAATAAATTCATGCTTAAACGAACTGTACGGCCGTTTCCATCAAAAAAAGGATGAATCCAAACTAATTTATGATGATAAATTGTGGCTAGTTCAATATCATTTAAACCTAACGGATTTGTGTTGATGAAATCGATTAATTCGTCTAGATAATCTGAAACTTTATTCGCATTTGGCGGCATAAAATTAGCACCAGAAATACGAACTCCACCATTTCGTATCCTTCCTGCAAAATCATCTTCAATGGATCGTAAAACCAAACCATGAATTGATAAAATATCAATACTTCTTAGCTTATAGTTATCATCAACAATAGAATACAAATAGTCAATTGCTTTGTCATGATTATGTACTTCAAAGTGTTCGCGAAGTGATTTTCCTTTAATGGTAATTCCTTCTTGAATAACCATTTGAGTTTCGCGTAAACTCATCGTATTTCCTTCAATACTGTTAGAATTATAGGTCCATTCTAATGATAAACTTTCTCTAATTTTATGTAAGGCGATATTGGGCAATGGTCTGCTGTTTTGCAGTTCATGCCTTTTTTGGTACAATCTGTCAAAGGTTGATTGAAATTCGGTTCTATATGTTAAGTCTATATTCCACATTTGACCCCAAAGGTATGTCTTAATATCGGATAAATAAAATTTTTAACTTATCCGATATTAAGCTATTCAATAGTCATAGAACGAAGTTTTGTTCTATACGCCTCAAGCGCGATAGATTTGGAAATGAAACCGTGATATTTTCCATTTCGCAATACAGGAAGAAAGGCTGATTTTGTTGTTTCGAACTTCCTCATGACAATTTCCATGCTGTCAAAAGAAGAAATTGTTGCCAATGGCGTTTTCATAACATCCTTAATCTGGGTGTATTTTACACGATACGAATTAAAAATAATTTCTCTAATATCGTTAAAATGAACCACGCCAACCAATTCTTTTTCATTGTCGACAACGGCAAAAACAACTTGATTAGAATGCGAAATTAAATCTACCAATTTGCCTAAATTTTCATCAGGATGAACGGTAAGATAATCGCACTGAATAATGCTGTCAATATCTAAAGTAGAGAGAATATTAGAATCTTTGTTGCTGGTAAAAGCATGACCTTTTTTAGCAAGTCCTTTTACGTCAAGCGAATACTTTTCAAAACGTTTAGAAATGGCAAAACTAATGGAAGAAACAATCATAAGCGGAATCATTAAGCCGTAACCTCCTGTGATCTCTGCAATTAAGAAAATGGCAGTTAAAGGCGCGTGAAATAAGCCACTCAAAATTCCAGCCATTCCAACCATGGTAAAGTTGGTTATAGGAAGTTTTGATAAACCAATTAATGTTACAAATTTTGAAAAGAAATAACCTAAATAAGAACCAAGGAATAGAGAAGGAGCAAAGTTTCCTCCATTTCCACCGCTTCCAATTGTTAGTCCAGAAGCAAAAACTTTGACCATCATGGTTGCTCCCACAAACAGCAATAAAACCCATTGATTATTTCTAAAATCGGCAAACAAAGTATTATCTAATATTTTTCCAGGATCGGTTTCAGATAAAGTTCTAATGCTTTCATATCCTTCACCAAATAAAGTTGGAAAAATAAAAATTAAAAGGGCTAAAAGTGACGAACCTATTAATGCTTTTTTATAAGGATCAATTTGCTGTTTTGCAAAATAATGTTCAACTCTTTGGAAATTTCTCGAATAGTAAATAGCCACCAAACCCGTAAGAACTCCAAGAATTACATAAAAAGGAATGTTGTGAAAATCGAAAGTTTCTTGTTTTTTAAAACTTAAAAGAATGCTTTCATCCAAAAGAATTGCAGACACCAGTGCACCAGTTGCTGCAGAAATCATAATGGGCGTAAAAGCAGAAATGCTGACGTCGACAAGTAAAACTTCAATAGCAAAGAGAACTCCGGCAATTGGAGCGTTAAAAGCTGCAGAAATTCCGGCAGCAACACCACAGCCAATTAATAAAGTTCTGTCTTTGTATTGCAATTTATAATTCTGAGCAAAATTAGAACCAAATGCAGCACCAGTTACCACAATTGGACTCTCCAGACCTGCAGAACCTCCTAAACCAACTGTTAGGGAACTCGTCACAATCTGCGCGTACATTTGCTTTCTCGGAATTATACTTGCCTTTTTTGCAACGGCATATAGTATTTGCGAAGTACCTTTTTCAATGCTTCCGTTAAGGACTTTTTTTACGACAAAAACAGTTAATAGAATTCCGATAATTGGCAGGATACTATTAATAAAACTTAATTTTAGAATTCCGTTAATATAAGTAGCAAAAGAAAAAACGCTGTGAGCGAATGTTTTAAGTACGATCACGGCAAGAGAACACGATATTCCAATAAGAACGCTTGACAAAAATAGAAATTGCTTTGGTGTCATTAAGGATTGTGCCAGCGCAATTATGCTTTCTAGTCTTCTGAAATATTTTTTTAGCATTCTGTTTTAAAAATTATCGTTCTTACAAAATTAGACTATAATCTTAAATTAAAAAAATAAAAGCTCAGAAGTATTTAAAATCCAACAGCTTTATCATCTCCTCTAAAATCGGCTCCACCTTCTAGTTTATTGTCTGGTAAAACCAAAATAGCATCTACTTTCCCGATAATTGGAGTTGGTTTTTCGTTGATTAAATAACTTTTAGCTTTTAGTTTATCAATTGTTTTAGATTCAAAAGTGCTGGGTTCAAACGTAATTAAATCTGGAAGCCATTGATGATGAAAACGTGGTGCATTTACCGCTTCCTGCATACTTAAATTATATTCGTAAACATTTAAAATAGTCTGCAAAACAGAAGTTATAATAGTAGAACCTCCCGGCGTTCCCACAACCATAAATAATTTGCCATTTTTTTCGACAATTGTCGGCGTCATTGAACTCAGCATGCGTTTTTGCGGTGCAATACTGTTTGCGTCGTTTCCAACAAGTCCAAACATATTGGGTGAACCTGGTTTTGCACTGAAATCGTCCATTTCGTTATTTAAAAAGAAACCTAATTCTTCACAGTAATATTTAGAGCCGTAACCATCATTTAAGGTTGTTGTTGCTGCAACTGCATTCCCAAATTGATCTACAATAGAATAATGTGTCGTTTCGGTACTTTCCGCGTAATTTACTTTTCCTTCTTTTATTTCTGTAGATAAAGTGGCTTTTTCTGGATTAAAACTGGCCATACGGTCGCGTAAATATTTTTCATCCATTAATTCTTTCAACGGAATTTTGACAAAATCTGGATCTCCTAAAAAATAACTTCTATCGGCGTAGGCTCTTCTTTCTGCTTCAACAATAACTTGAATTGCTTCAGGAGAGTTATGTCCCATTTTGGCTAAATCATACGGTTCCAGCATTTTTAAAATTTGAGCCAGACAAATTCCACCACTGCTTGGCGGCGACATCGACGTAATTTTTAAATCTTTATAAGTAAACTGAAGCGGTTTTCTCCATTTTGCTTCATATTTGGCTAAATCATTCATTGTGATTATACCGCCATTTTTTCTTAGATAATCAACCAATATTTTTGCCGTTTCTCCTTTGTAGAATTCATTTCTTCCTTTTTTCTGAATCCTTCTTAAAGTCTTTGCCAGCGCTGGATATTTTATAGTATCGTTTTCTTTATAAACTTTTGATGCGGGAGAAGTTTCGCCGTTTATTTTTACGATTTTATCATGATAATCGCTTAAACTTTTTTCTTGTTTTTTGGTGACGATAACGCCTCTTTCTGCCAGAGCAATTACGGGTTCTAAAATTTTAGCAATCGGCATGGTTCCGTACTTTTTATGAACAGCAAAAACGCCCGCAATAGTTCCAGGAATTCCAATTGCAAGAGCAGTTTCGGTACTTTTCCCTTTTATAACATTTCCTTCGCTATCCAAAAACATATCTTTTGTTGCTGCCAAAGGTGCTTTTTCGCGATAATCTATAGAGCCTACTTCTCCGTTTGCTTTACGGTACACCATAAATCCGCCGCCGCCAATATTTCCAGCAAATGGAAAAGCCACTGCCAAAGCCAATTCGGTTCCAACCATGGCATCAAAAGCATTTCCGCCTTTTTTCATAATGTCCGAACCAATTTTTGAGGCTTCTTCGCGAGCCGAAACAACCATAGCTTTGGTAACGACTAAACCAGTCGGGTTTTTGTATGTCTGTGCATTGCTGCAGCTATAAATAAAGGCTATTAAAAGCGTAATTTTTTTCATAATTTAATTAGTTTTTGTTTGAAAACGGACTTTAAAGAGAAAGCAGTTTTTCTCCAGCTTGTTTTCTTATTTCTTCAAAAAACAAAGTAAATTCTTCTTCAAAATCATCATAAAACTCTCTAAGTTCCTCTACAGCAAACTGCATTTTAGAAATGTTTTTAGATCTGCGGTCCATTTGAGTCAGAATTTGGTGGATTCCTTCTGTTGTTCGATAACTTAAAAGCCAGTTTCTTTCGATCATATACGGCATTAAACCTTGCGTTTTTTCGGTTAAAATGTCATAATTATCATGTAACGAATTGTAAAATCGATTGATGAAACTTTCCAGTTTTTCATCAGAATAATTTGTCCAGTTTTTGGCTAAAAAATGATCGTAAACAATATC
>NZ_CAMLIX010000304.1 GCF_946479975.1 uncultured Flavobacterium sp. | reverse complement strand
GGTTTTTAAATTCAGGTTACAAAAAAATTCCAAATTTTTTAAATTCCAAATTCCAAACACCAAAACTAAGTGATAATCAATTAATTTTGATCTAAAATTATTTTCGTTGCCACAACTTTGTCCAAGTTTAAAACTTTGACAAAGTTCAACTTCTATACTTTATTATATATAAAGATTGGAATTGGAATTTTTTAAAAATTGGAATTTCTTTAAGAATTGGAATTTCTTCAAGAATTGGAATTTGGAATTTAAAAGATTTGGAATTTATTTTTCAAAATTTCTGTAACCTAAACAAACAACTTGTCGTCCTATATAATATGAGTACTTTAAATGATCAGCATTATATCGATAAAATCCTGCAGGGCGATGCCAATTCGTTTGCCGTTCTTGTGGATCGTTATAAAGATATGATCTTTACTTTGGCTTTAAAAATGGTTAAAAACCGAGAGGAAGCAGAAGAAGTTGCACAAGATACTTTTATAAAAATTTACAATTCGCTGACAAAATTTAAAGGTGATTCTAAATTTTCGACTTGGATTTATAAAATTGCTTATAATACGTGTCTTGATCGTTTGAAGAAAAGTAAAAAAGAAGATTTGAATATCTCGATTGATGAATTTTCTTCTCATTTAATTAAAACAATGGATAACGCATTAAGCGCTTTAGAAGAAAAAGAACGAAAGCAGACCATTCAGAAATGTTTAAATTTATTACCAAGTGATGAAAATTTTCTTTTAACCTTATTTTATTTTGATGATCAGAATTTAGAGGAAATCGGAAAAATAATGAATATATCGGCCAATAATGCGAAAGTGAAGTTATTTAGGAGCCGACAGAAATTAGCCGTAATTTTGAGACAGCAGTTAGAACCAGAAATAATAGAATGTTATGAGCGAGAACGATAAAAATATAGAACAACTTATTGAGAACATGATGGCTGAAGAAAAACTGCAGTCACCATCAATAGATTTTACTTCAAAAATTATGTCGAATGTTCAGGTTTTAGAAGAGAAAAAATTGAAAGCCTATAAACCATTAATTTCTAAACCCGTTTGGATTTCAATAGGAATAGCCGTGGCTTTATTGGTTATTTATGTTTCTTTCTTTTCAGTTTCAGAAAGTAATCTTGAAATTGATCAAATTGGAAAATTATATTCTGATAAAATTTCGAAATCATTTTCAGGCATTCATTTCTCTAAAAATATCTTTTATGCCATTTTAATCCTGCCAATTATGATTTTGGTTCAAGTCGGTGTTTTGAAGAATTATTTTGATAAGAAGTATCAGCTATGATGAAAAAGAAAAATAGTAAAATAGAATGTAATTTAACTGCTGAAGATTTCAAAGCGTGGGTAAAAACTGCTGAAATTTCTCCACGAATGTCTATAGAAGAGTTTAATAAAAAATGGAAAGAGAAAGAATTAAAAATAAAAGAGCATTTTGGCTTTATTTAAAAAGCATTCCCAGTCTTAATATAATCTTTTCAAATAAATTAGTAAAAACATTTTCCAAAATATAAGTTGCATTTTAAATCCGAAAAACATATTTTAAGCTCTCGCAAAAATCAATTTTAACCAATTCATTTACAATAGTTTTACTTCGAAATCGTTGTCATTTTTTTAAGAAAATTTTGAGAACCTAAACCATTGCAAGATTGTAACTTATAGAGTATCTTTGCACCCTAATTCGAAATTCATAAAATGAATAAACTATTGATTGTTGGAACAGTTGCTTTCGACGCGATTGAAACTCCTTTCGGAAAAACAGATAAAATTTTAGGTGGTGCTGCAACCTACATCGGATTATCGGCATCATTTTTTAACTTGCAATCGGCCATTGTTTCTGTAGTTGGCGACGATTTTCCTCAAGAACATTTAGATTTATTGACCTCAAAAAATATTGATATCTCTGGTATCGAAATTGTAAAAGGTGGAAAAACTTTTTTCTGGAGCGGTTTATATCATAACGATTTAAATTCTAGAGACACTCTTGTTACTGAATTGAACGTTTTAGCTGATTTTCAGCCAAAAGTTCCTCAAAACTATAAAGATGCTGATGTGGTTATGTTAGGAAACTTACACCCATTAGTACAAAGCAGTGTTTTGGACCAAATGGAGAAAAAACCAAAATTAGTAGTTTTAGATACAATGAACTTTTGGATGGACTGCGCTCTTCCAGAATTACTAGACGTTATTAAACGTGTAGATGTTATTACGATTAATGACGAAGAAGCAAGACAACTTTCTGGTGAATATTCATTAGTAAAAGCAGCTAATAAAATCCAAGAATTGGGACCAAAATATGTGGTGATCAAAAAAGGAGAACACGGAGCACTTTTATTCCACAACAGAGAAGTATTTTTTGCACCAGCTTTACCATTAGAAGATGTTTTTGATCCAACTGGAGCAGGAGACACTTTTGCAGGTGGTTTCTCTGGATTTATTGCGCAAAGCGAAAACATTTCGTTTGGCAATATGAAAAATGCAATTATTTATGGTTCAAATTTAGCTTCGTTCTGCGTAGAGAAATTTGGAACCGAAAGAATGGAAACATTAAGCAAGGCCGAGGTGGCGATTCGATTACAGCAATTTAAGTCGTTAACTCAGTTTGACATAGAAATATAATGCGCAAAAGCCTCGGTAAAACGGGGCTTTTTTATTACGTTAATACACACAACTTACACACAACAAAAAAAAAACAAAAACAATGAGCGACGCTTTAAAACACGAATGTGGAATAGCTTTAGTTAGACTACTTAAACCGCTTGAATATTATAAAGAAAAATACGGAACTGCTTTCTACGGAATTCAGAAAATGTATTTAATGATGGAAAAACAGCACAACCGCGGACAAGACGGAGCTGGTTTTGCAAGTATTAAATTGGATGTTGAACCTGGACAGCGTTACATCAGCAGAGTTCGTTCTAACCATTCACAGCCAATCCAAGACGTTTTTAAACAAATCAATGAGCGTGTCAGCGAAGAGCTAAAAGCACATCCTGAACTTGGAGACAATATGCAGGAACTAAAAGCAAATATTCCTTATGTAGGAGAATTGTTTTTAGGTCACGTTCGTTACGGAACTTTTGGAAAAAACAGTATCGAAAGTGTTCACCCATTTTTACGTCAAAGTAACTGGATGCACCGTAATTTGATTTTGGCTGGAAACTTTAATATGACGAATGTTAAAGAACTTTTCGAAAATCTTGTAGAACTTGGTCAGCACCCAAAAGAAATGGCTGATACGGTTACAGTAATGGAAAAAATTGGTCACTTCTTAGACAAAGAAGTAATGCAATTGTACCAAGATTGCAAAACTGAAGGTTATTCTAAAAGAGACGCTTCTCCAGTAATTGCAGAACGTTTGGATATTGCTAAAATATTAGCTCGTTCGGCTAAAAACTTAGACGGTGGTTACGCAATGGCCGGATTATTAGGTCATGGTGATGCTTTTGTTTTTAGAGATCCGGCCGGAATTCGTCCAGCATATTTTTATCAAGATGACGAAGTTGTTGTAGTAGCTTCTGAAAGACCCGTTATTCAAACTGTTTTTAATGTTCCGTTTGAAAGTGTTCAAGAAATTGACCCGGGACATGCTTTGATCATCAAAAAAAGCGGTAAAGTTTCTATGAATCAAATCTTGGAACCAACTGTAAAAAAAGCTTGTTCTTTTGAAAGAATTTATTTCTCAAGAGGAAGTGATGCTGAAATTTATCAAGAACGTAAAAATTTAGGAAAATTAATTTTACCAGCTGTTCTTAAAGCAATCGACAGCGACACAGACAATACTGTTTTCTCTTATATCCCGAATACAGCCGAAACTTCATTTTATGGTTTAGTTGAAGCCGCTCAGGATTTCTTAAACCAGAGAAAAAACAATTATATTTTAGAAAATAGAAATACACTTACTGCAGATACTCTTCAGGAACTTTTAGCTGTAAAAATACGTACAGAAAAAGTTGCTATTAAAGATGCTAAACTTAGAACCTTTATTACAGAAGACAGTAGCCGTGACGATTTAGTTGCTCACGTTTACGATGTTACGTACGGCGTAATTAAACCAGAAGATAATTTGGTAATTATTGACGATAGTATTGTTCGTGGTACGACATTGAAAATGAGTATCATTAAAATGATGGATCGTTTAAATCCAAAACGTATTGTAATTGTTTCATCTGCTCCGCAAATTCGTTATCCAGACTGTTACGGAATCGATATGGCAAAACTAGAAGGTCTTGTTGCTTTTAGAGCGGCTCTTGCTTTATTAAAAGAAAGAAACCTTTACCATATTGTAGATGAAGTTTATGCTAAATGTAAAGCACAGGCAGATTTCGCAGATAAAGATGTGGTAAATTATGTAACTGAAATTTACGGACAATTTACTCCAGAGGAAATTTCAGATAAAATTGCAGAAATGTTAAGCTCTCCTGAAATCAATGCTGAAGTAAAAATTATTTTCCAGACAGTAGAAGATCTTCACGTTGCTTGTCCTAAAAATTTAGGAGATTGGTATTTTACGGGAGATTACCCTACACCAGGTGGAAATCGCGTCGTAAATCGTGCATTTATGAATTTTTATGAAGGAAAAGACGCTCGAGCGTATTAAAAAAATACTAACAAAAGGTTAAATTGTGCATTTCATCGGTTTTTTTTGCCGTTCATCCTATTTCTTTGGTGAAATTGAAAAGCAATGATACTTTTGAGATACCATAACATTAGTAGGTTAAGTTTATGGTAGATTTGGGGCAAAAAAGGTGGAAG
>NZ_CAMLIX010000303.1 GCF_946479975.1 uncultured Flavobacterium sp. | reverse complement strand
TTTTTTGACAATAAAAAGAAACGAAATCTTATTTTGAGTCAAATAAGAAGCAATTTTTTCAAGAAAAGAAAAACGTTTATCAAATGATGAAATATTAAAGGCAAGGTTTTCTATAGGCTTCTCTTCAATTTTATCATCATAAATATAATTGGTCAAAAACTTAAAATTATAATCGGCTACATCTTTTTTATCGTAACTAAAAACAGTGTCAAAAAACGATAAAGTTTTCTTTTGATCTACAAAATTTTCAATTCCATCAAAGAAAAAACTAGTCATTTTTATCGAGTTTTCTCTTAAAAAAACCAATGCTTCTTTCTCTAATTTATCAGGTCTAATAACCAAAATCTGATCGAACTTCTTATCACCAGAAAGCGTTTTTTTTATAAAATCTGTTCTGTTTTTTTCTTTCAAACCTGAAAAAGAAAGCAATTTTAAAACTGCATTTTTTATTCTTGAAAGTTTATTTTTATAAGAAAAAGGTATAGAATCTATATTGACGTAAATAAAATCAACATTTTCATAGCTCTTTAATTTGTTGACCAGGAAATCAATATACCCAAATGAATGTGTCGCTATTATAGCTATCTTTTTATTTTCTGCCATTATCCTTATCTTTGTCTTTATTTTTTTTAAACAAAAATAGAAATATATCAAGTAATTCCTAATTATATAATGAACGAAGAAATAATAAAAGCATACGAGGTAATTAAAGAAGGCGGTATCATTCTATATCCAACGGACACCGTTTGGGGAATTGGCTGTGATGCTACAAATGCCGAAGCAGTTGCTAAAATCTTTAAGTTAAAACAACGTGCCGAGACGCAAAGCATGATTGTTTTGATGAATGGAGAAAAAATGATGTACAATGTTTTTAAAAATATTCCGGAAGTTGCCTGGCAGATTTGGGAATTATCAGACAAACCGACTACTTTGATCTTAGATGATCCTAGAAATGTTGCGCCAAATATTATTGCGGCTGATAAATCGCTTGGAGTTCGTTTGGTTAAGGAACCATTCTGTTTTAAATTGATGGAAAGAATGAAAAAGCCTTTGGTATCTACTTCTGCTAATATTTCAGGACAGCCTACTCCTATTGCTTTTAAAGATATTAGTCCAGAAATTGTAAACGGTGTAGATTATGTAGTTAATTTAAACCAAGATAAAATCAACGGAAAATCTTCTACAATCATTAAACTGACTAATGACTCGCAAGTAAAAGTGATTAGAAAATAAATTTTAGATTTTAGAGTTCAGATTTTAGAATTTAAATTGTAATCTAAAATCTGAAATCTTATATAGTTTTCAAACTCTCAATTAACCAGTCGATATCTTCTTTAGTATTATAATGACTGAATGAAATTCTGAGATTTGGCAGTTTTAAATCGGCTTCAGAAAGCATTTCATTTAAAACATGTGAAGGTTTTATGCTTCCGGACTGGCAGGCACTTCCTCTTGAAACGGCAATTCCTTTCATGTCTAAACTAAACAAAAGCATCGAAGTTTTATCTGATGAAAAAGGCAGTATAATATTGATGATATTATAAAAATCATCTTTTTTTCCGTTAATTCTAAAATCGGGAAAATGAATTTCTAACTGTTCAATTAGATAATTTTTAATTCCTAAAATATAAGCTCTTTCTTCTTCTAGTTTCTCATATGAAATAGATAGAGCTTTTGCCATTCCTGCAATTTGATGCACAGCTTCTGTTCCTGCGCGAAGTCCTTTTTCTTGTTCTCCTCCAAAAAATAGAGGCTGTAAACCAGAATTTTTTCGAACAAAAGCAAACCCAATTCCTTTTGGACCGTGAAATTTATGTGCGCTGGCAACAATAAAATCAACTGGAATTTTCTGCAGATTGAATTCTGTTTTCCCAATTGACTGAACAGTATCTGAATGAAATAAGGCATTGTATTGCTTGCAAATAACACCAACGCGATCCAAATCTAAAATGGTTCCGGTTTCATTATTCACGTGCATTAAACTTACTAATGTCTTTTTTTCATCGGAAAGCAAATTAGATAAATGAGTCAAATCCAGACTTCCATCTGTATTTATATTTACATAATCAACCTGGATATTATATTCTTCCTGAAGCACCCAAACTGTATGCAGAACGGCATGATGTTCAATTTTTGAAGTAATAATTCGTTCTATTTTTAAATCTTCAACCGCAGAACGCAGGGTCCAATTGTCGGCTTCTGTACCGCCAGAGGTAAAAATGATTTCCTGAGCAGTGCAATTTAAATGTTTGGCAATGCTCTTTCTTGAAAGCTCTAAAATCGTTTTACCATTTCGTCCAAAACTATGTGTTGACGATGGATTACCAAAATCCTCAAGCATTACTTTGGTCATTTCCTGAACTACTTCGGGACGAATTGCAGTTGTTGAGGCGTTATCTAGATATACTTTTTTCATTGCTGCAAAGTTAACAAATATCAATTGGCAAATCTTCATTTGCCGTTTTTTTCACTATTTTTGACCCAAATAAATTTTACGATGAAAAAATACGCTTCCCTTATATTATTTGCCTTTTTGCTTAATGGATGTGATGACGGAAATCTAACTGTTAAGGAAATTGATTTTGACGATGTGGCACCTGTCAGCTGTACGACAGACAATACTTTAATGTACAAATTAAAAGCTCAGGAAGCTTTTTTACTTCAAATGCCAAAAGATTTAGGTTTAAAAAATGAGCCTGGAACTTATGAATACGATATTCCTACAGGAGGAAATGGAAACTATCGCGCCATTTACAGATCTTATGATGGTACTGTGGCACCTGATAATGTTTGCGGACTAATTCCGCCAAGCACGCCTAAAGTCATAGATGAATGGATTGCTACTTCAGGAAAAATTACAATTACTACACAACAAAAACCTAGCGAACCAGCAGCGGACGGAAGTACAAAGCTTACTGGTTACAACCACAGTATTAACTTTACTAACATCACTTTTGCTATTTCAAATTCGAAACCGCAAACCTATCCAACGTATCCATTTGGTACTTTTAGTACTGTAATGAACGTTCCTGCAAGTTTAGTATTTAGCAGTGATGTTGCAAGTAGATGTACAGACAATGGTCTAAAGCGCGTATACAATTACAGCCCTGCATTTTTTATTATGATTGATAATATGGATACAGATGCTCTAATACAAAATGAAGTTACTCCAGCGGGAAAACCAAGAACTGGTTTAATTGGCACAACGACAAACAAGTTATATTATAAAAGTGTCCTGAGCTCTACAGGATCATTTAGCAGTGATTATTTTTGTAAAACAACTTTCCCGGCTAGTCCATCGATTGCAGAAGACTGGACAGGACAAACTGGTGAACAAGATAAAAGCGGTATCATCGAAGTAACTACAACATCTGTTGGAGGAGCATTTTTCCATACCATTACTTTAAAAAATGTGACCATGTTAAAGGGTACAAATACATTCAAACTTCCAACTACTTTTGTTCTTGGACGATTAGAATAACTCCTAAAAAAAGGAGTTTTGTAAAATAAAAAATTCTTACAAAAAACGTCTGTTTTTCAAACCTGATTTTAACACTAAATCAGATCGAAAGACAGACGTTTTTTTATGCTCAAAAATGAGTACTTTATTGCTATGAAAATTTTGTTTATTTGTTGTTTTGTCTAAAATAAATTTCAGTTGCACCAAGACCGTATTTTTGATAATTGGCATCTTGAAAATCTATTCCGTCGTAACGGCCTAATAAAAAATCTAGTTCTGCTTTTAAAATTCCTTCACCAACTCCGTGAATAAAAACGATTTTTGGAATGCGGTTTCTAATCGCAAATTCAATATGTCTTTTTGCTGTTTCGGTCTGCAATGTCAAAATATCATAATTCGACATGCCTCGTTTATTGGGAACTAATTTTTCAATGTGCAAATCAAATTCTGGAACACCAATATCACGTTTTTCTTTCTTCTCTTTGACAAAACTTCTTGGTTTTGGCTCTGTTTTTTCTTTTGAAATTTCTTCTAAATCAATTCTTTTAATAGAATTCATTAAATTACTGGAATCTTGAATTTTAAGCAACTCGTTGACAAAAAATGTCATCTTAAATCCGTCCGTAGTTTCGATTAAAACTTCATTGTTTTTGACGGAAACTACTGTTCCGTTTATGGCTTCGTCGAGAACCGAAACCTTATCTCCTTTTACCAGCATCCTACTCTTCTTTATCGTTATTTTTACTTGGTGTTTTAGCACTCAGCTGCATCATTCCAAACATGAAAACTACTATTGCAACAATCATGATGTATATGTTTTTATCTTCTGAAACTTGCTCATACATCGCAACCGAAATCGCAAGAATCATTATTATAATTTTAAAAGCTTTCATCTATTCTAAAGTTTAAAAAGTCAAAAGTATAAAACTTTAAAATAGTACTTCTATTCTACTCGAAACGTTTGTCATATTTTTTTAGTAAAATTGCAAAAAGATCTGCCATGAATTTAGAGAAATACATGATCCCATGTTTGTTTAAAACCCTCTTTGGTTTTGAATGTTTGGGTTGTGGTTTTCAGCGGTCTTTAGTCTTACTTTTTCAAGGTGATTTTCTGGCCGCTTTTAAAATGTATCCGGCAGTGTTTTCTTGTCTTATTCTATTCGGTTTTACAGCGCTTCATTTTTTAGATAAATCTAGAAATTACAAAAAACTAATTTGGAAAATGGCAGTCGTAAATCTCATTTTTATGCTTGGCGGTTATTACTTCAAACACTTTTATTTTTAGATTTTAGTCCCGAGACTTCGGGATAGATTTTAGATTTTAGATTTTAGATTTTAGATTTTAGATTTTAGATTTTAGATT
>NZ_CAMLIX010000302.1 GCF_946479975.1 uncultured Flavobacterium sp. | reverse complement strand
GTTTACGAAGAATTGGTTAGAATGCATAAAGAGGAAGGTCTTAGTTTTGCTAATGTGGTTACTTTCAATTTAGATGAATATTATCCGATGGATAAAAATGATATTCAGAGTTATTATCATTTTATGCACGAACATTTATTCAATCATGTTAACATTCCAGCCAAAAATATTAATATTCCCGACGGGCAGGTAAGTGCTGAAGAATTACAGCAGTACTGCATCGATTATGAGATGAAAATTATATCGTACGGCGGTTTAGATTTTCAGCTTTTAGGAATTGGAAGAACAGGACATATTGGTTTTAACGAACCAGGTTCTCACGTAAATTCTGGAACCAGAAGTATTACGCTGGATCATTTGACACGTATAGATGCGGCTTCTTCTTTTTTAGGAATTGATAATGTTCCTAGAAAAGCCATTACAATGGGAATTGGAACCGTTAGAAATGCAAAAAGAATCGTTTTACTTGGTTGGGGAATCAGTAAAGCAGGAATTATAAAAAAGACAATCGAGGGCGAGGTTTCTTCGCAAGTCCCGGCTACGTATTTACAAGAGCATAACAACACAACATTTGTTCTCGATACAGAAGCTTCGTCTGAATTAACGCGAGTAAAAACACCATGGTTGGTTAAATCTTGCGTTTGGACAGACGAATTAAAGTTAAAAGCAGTGGCTTGGTTAAGTGAGTTGACTAAGAAACCTTTCCTAAAACTAACAGACAAAGATTATAACGACAACGGTATGTCGAGTCTTTTGACTGAAGAAGGAACTGCATACGATTTGAACATCAAGATGTTTAATAAAATGCAGCAAACCATTACGGGCTGGCCGGGTGGAAAACCAAATGCCGACGATACGTACCGACCAGAACGTTCGACTCCGGAGAAGAAAAGAATTATTATTTTCAGTCCGCATCCAGATGATGATGTGATCTCGATGGGAGGAACTTTTGACCGTTTGGTAGAGCAGGGGCATGATGTTCATGTTGCGTATCAGACTTCTGGAAATATCGCAGTTTCTAACGAAGAAGCTTTGAAGTTTGCAGAAATTTCAAAAGCGTTGAATCCAGATTCTGGAGTTTCTCAGGAGATTGTAGATTTCCTTAAAAACAGAACAGGAACAGAAATTGATTCGCCTGAAGTTAGAAAATTAAAAGGATTAATTAGAAGAAGTGAATCTTACGGCGCAACGCGTTACATTGGTTTGCCAGATTCTAACGTAAACTTTTTAGATCTTCCGTTTTACGAAACAGGAACGGTTAAAAAGAATAATCTTTCGGATGCAGATGTCGACATTATGTGCGACATTATTGAAAGAATAAAACCGCATCAAATTTATGCCGCTGGAGATTTAGCAGATCCGCACGGGACTCATAAAGTCTGTTTAGACAGTTTGTTTGAAGCTTTAAAAAGATTAAAACAAAAAGACTTTATGAACGATTGTTGGGTTTGGCTGTACCGAGGTGCTTGGCATGAATGGGAATCGTACCAAATTGACATGGCAGTTCCAATGAGTCCTGACCAGGTTTTAAAGAAACGACATGCCATTTTTTATCACCAGTCGCAAAAAGACGGCGTTATGTTTCAAGGTGATGACAGCAGGGAGTTTTGGGTGCGAGTTGAAGACAGAAATAGATTGACTGCAGAAAAATATCACAACTTAGGATTAGCAGATTATTCGGCTATAGAGGCATTTAAACGTTATCATTTCTAAGCTTTTTGCAAGCAATAAAGATAATAGACTATTTCATGGTTTATTTTGGTTAGTTACCTATAATTGAGAGAAAATGCGGTCGTGGTTGGCCGCATTTTCGTTTTTTTACTGATTCGTTTTTTTACTGCAATGTTTTTTTACCGCAAAGTTTTTTTACCGCAAAGTTTTTTTACCGCAAAGAGCGCTAAGAGTTACGCAAAGGTCGCTAAGGTTTTTTACGCGGAGTTGGCGGAAATTTATTTTATTAGAATAGAGAATAAAAAAAAGTTCGCAAAGCTTTTGGAGTTTTTTGAACTCTATATAAAACATAGTTCAAGGTTTCAACCTTGGGTGCACAAAGATTGGAACGCGATACGTACCCAAGGTTGAAACCTTGGGCTATGTTCTGAATAAATAGTGAAATGCTTATATAAAAAGTTAGCCACAGATTAAAAAGATTTGCAGTGATTTTAAAATCCTTGTAATCTTTTTAATCTGTGGCTAAATAAACTTTTGCGACGTTTGTTGTCTTTTTAGCGTTCAAAAAAAATCTTTGCGACCTTTGCGTAATTCTTAGCGCTCTTTGCGGTAAAAAAACTTTGCGGTACAATTTTACATCTAGATTGAAGAATTCAAGATTTTCTGTTTTACTTCGTCGATGTAAGATCTTCCTATTACGTATCTGAGTCCTTCAATTTCAATGCTGTTTCCTTCAACGGCGTCTATTTTGTCTATGGCAATCGTGTACGATCTGTGGATTCTTATGAAATCTCTTTCGGGTAATAAGCTGGTGAAATCTGATAAAGTGCTGTGTATGATGAACTTTCCAGAAGTAGTGCTTATTTTTAAATAATCTTTTAAACTTTCAATGACCAAAATTTCGTTCAAGAAAATCTTTTTCATCTTTTTCTTGTCGATTTTTACGAAAATAAAAGCGTTTTCTTTACTGTTTTCTACTGTAATTTTGCTCGTATTATTAAGGCGTTTATTGATTTTGTTTACCGCTTTCATTAATCTCGGAAACTCAATTGGTTTTACCAGATAATCTAAAACGTCAAGTTCGTAGGTTTCAATTGCAAATTGATCGTAAGCACTTGTAATGATCAGTAACGGCGGGTTTTCTAAACTTTTAATAAAATTAATTCCGTCTAAAACAGGCATGTTTATGTCTAGAAAAATTACGTCGATTGTATTGTTCTTTAGAAAATTTAAGCCTTCAATAGAATTACTGAAAGTGTTTATTAATTCTAAATCCTCAATCTGTTCAATATAACTTTTAATAACGTTTATTGCCAATGGCTCATCATCAATAATTAGACACTTTATTTTCATTTGTAAATGTTATTTTAGGCCGGTATTTGGTTTTTGTAGGTATAGTTTTAGAAATAGCTAAATGCAGTTCTACGTGACTTTTATAACTAGTTTAACGACAAAAATATTCTTTTTATTTTTAAATGAAAGCTTATAATCACTTTTATTATAACCTAATTCCAGTCTTTTTTTGACGTTTTCAATACCTATACCACTTGACTTGTTAAAATTATCTTTATGTACGGTAATTTCAGGCATTGGGTTTGAAATAATGAAATATAAGAAATCGCCTTTTACCTTAAAATTAATATCAATTACAACATTTCCTGTGTTTTTGTTAACGCCGTGTTTAAATGCATTTTCGACGAAAGTCAATAATAAAACAGGAGAAATTTCTTTGTCATGAATGTCGCCAGAAATGTACATGTTTACCTCCAGTCGTTCTCCATTTCTAATTCTTTCCAAATCCAGATAATTCTGAATACACATAATCTCATTTTCCAAAGATTGTTTTTTGCCCTTTGTTTCATACAGCATGTAGCGCATTAATTCAGAAAGCTTTAAAACGATTTTTGGAGTTTTATTTGACTTCTCTACAGAAAGTGAATAAATATTATTTAAAGTATTAAAGAAAAAGTGCGGCGAAATCTGCGATTTTAAAAACAATAATTCTGTTTCCAACTGCGATTTTTCTAAATCGCTTACACGTCTCTGTTCTTTAATAAAATCAAGCGTAATTTTAATTGCCGTCACAAAAGTCATTACATATAATTCGCCCATCATCATATCTATTGTATAATTTAGCGTAAGCGTATTAATGGTTTCTGGACCTTCTGGCCAGACATTGTGCGTAATCAACAAATAAGTCAGATTAAATTTTAGTACAACCATGACAAAAATTGCCGAAAGTACGGTTATTATATATAGGACGTATTTTTTGCGATACACTAAATAAGGCATCAAAACCAAAATATTCAAATAGCATAATGCCATGTGAATTGGAAATCCTAGTAAAGTTGTTTTTAGAGAATACACATAGTCGTTAAAATAGCTTCCCCAGCGCAGCGTATTGAATAAAAAATACGTGAGCCAAAAGTAAACATGATAGCGAATAGGTAAACTGTAAAGCTTGCTTGAATTAAAAATCATAGTGGTATTTTAGAATGTCGTTTATTAGTTTTTTTTGATGTTTAGAGTCGTTTAAATGTCGTCCGTCTAAAAATATTTTGGTAAAAGTTGAATTTATCTAAATTTAAAGTTAAATTAATATTGTTTTGATATGAAGAAAATTACTCTGCTATCTCTTACGGTAATTTTTATTGCAAGTTGCAAAATAAAAGTTGATAAAAATCAACATGCACAAAGTTTTGCAGCAAATTATGTAGATCCTTTTATAGGTACTGGTGGTCACGGACATACGTATCCGGGCGCAACGGTTCCTTTCGGGATGCTTCAAGTTAGTCCAGATAATGGAATTTCAAACTGGGACTGGTGTTCTGGTTATCATTATTCTGACTCGATAGTTTCTGGTTTTAGTCATTTACATTTAAGCGGGACAGGAATCGGTGATTTGGCAGATATTTTATTTATGCCTACAAACAAAAAATTAGATTTAACCGCCAAAGCCGCTTCACGCGATTTCCTTCCCTATAAATCCAAATACAGTCATGTTAACGAAAAAGCAGTACCGGGTTATTACCAAGTTTTTCTTGAAGATCCTAAAATCAATGTAGAATTAACGTCTACGCAAAGAACCGCATACCATAAATATACTTTTAATGATACCAATATACAATCAGTAATTGTAGATCTTGGTTTTGC
>NZ_CAMLIX010000301.1 GCF_946479975.1 uncultured Flavobacterium sp. | reverse complement strand
TTTTGGTACAAAGCAGTAAAACCTTCACAAACTGCTTTTTTAGAATTAAAAGCTTTTTGAATCAGATTATCATTCAACTGTTTAATTTTTCTTTGCTTTTCTGCTTCTGAAGAATAAGTAAAACCCTGCGTTCTCTGCGGATTCAAATAAGCATTGTAATCGTACCTAATATTTAGCGCAATCCAAGTGTAAATGGCCCGTGCGCGTTCGGCATCAGAATCAAAATCTTTTTCAATTCTTTCCGCTAATTTTTCGGTAGTATTAAAGCTTTTCGGATATTTTGCGATCCTTTTATCTACTTCAGTAAGATTTTGTGCAAAAGTAAAATGGACGGCAAAACTATTTAATAATAGGAATAAAAATAAAATCTTTTTTTGTGGCATTTAAAAATTTGATTTAATAATGTCTTTCAGTTCTTTATCTAATTCAGGATTAGAAATTTTATTTTCTTCTAAATCAAAATTCGAGCCAAAAGCTGGTAATGAGAATGTTGCCTTAATTTCTGCGCCATAACGAGGGAAAAGATTTTGAGCAATTCCTAAAACAGAACTTCCTCCCCTTCCTCCAGGAGACGTCGCCAATAACAACATGGGTTTATGCTGAAAAACATCTTTTTCAATTCGAGAGCTCCAGTCAAAAACATTTTTGAAAGCAACAGAATAGTTTCCGTTATTTTCGGCCATTGAAACCACTAGTAAATCAGCTTGTTTCAGCTTATTTAAAAATGCCTGAGCCAATCCATGCTGACCAACTTCCTTTTCTAGATCAACACTAAAAACGGGCATTGCAAAATCGTTTAGGTCTAAAACTTCAACTTCTGAATTTTCAAATAAACTCGAAGCATAAGTTGCTAAACGTTTATTGATTGACTGTTTGCTGTTACTTCCTCCAAAGGCTATTATTTTCATGGCTTTTTATTTGTTAATGGTTCTGTTTCTGGTTGTGATTTTACTGTTTCTATTTCGTAAACTTCTTTTGCTATTTCTACAGAGTATTCATTTGGATAAATTTTTCCACCGTAAGATTTAGCATAGACTTTAGTAAATTCTGCTCCAAAGTACAGAATAATTGCCGAATAATATACCCAAACTAAAATAATAATAACCGATCCAGCAGCTCCATAAACCGATGCAACTGTCGAACTTCCTAAATAAAAACCGATTGCAAATTTACCAATCATAAAAAGTACTGCTGTAACTCCTGAACCTATAAAAGCATCTTTCCATCTGATTTTTCCATCTGGTAATGTTCTGAAAATTATGGCAAAAAGTAACGTGATACTTGCCAGTACAATGACTAAATTAAGTATGTAAAACAGATACACGGTACTTTCAGGAAAATATATTTTTAATCTAGAACTTACAAGATCTAGTGTAGTATTTACCAAAAGACTCACAAGCATTAAAAATCCGACTGAAGCAATCATCGAGAATGACATCAATCTATTTTGAATGAATTTCTTAACGCCTTTATCTGGTTTTGCACGAAGTCCCCAAATAAAATTAATAGAACTTTGAATTTCAGCAAAAACTCCAGAAGCTCCAATTAACAACATCACGATTCCGAAAACTGTGGCAAACATATTATCGCCAGATAATTGCACATTTTTTATGGCTTCCTGAATTTGAATAGCAGCATCGTTTCCAACCATTCCGTTTATCTGACCATGTAACTGACCTGTAACGGCTTCTTCACCAAAGAAAACGCCACAAATAGTGATAATGATAATTAATAAAGGAGGCAGTGCAAATATGGTGTAATAAGATAAAGCCGCGCTTAACTTAATTGCGTTATCGTCATTAAACTCTAAAAAAGTATTCTTTAATAGAAACCAAGTTTTGGAAAATATTTTTTTGATTTTCATTTGCTGATTTTTTGAGATTACCTCAAATTTAATCATTAATCAAAATCTGGCTCTTCTTGGTTTTTATTATGATTTTACATTTTTTCCATGTTATTTATAATGACAGAAAATACCTTTATCATACACCGTCCACAAACTTGCTTTTTGATTCGCTGCTTTCAAAGCATTATTTGCCCAAGTATTGCAAGTGTAAAAAAGACTGTAACTTCCTTTTGCTTCATAAAAAGCATCTTTTCTTCCGTAGCTGTGACCTTGAATCCATTCTGGGTGAATGGGATTGTTAAAACTATCTGATATGTAAGTAACCAGTTTTTGATAATTCTCTTTTGAAATTAAAATGCGTTTGCAGTCTTCTCCTTCTTTCAAATCTTTGAAGAATGTCGTATGCATTGCTGATGAACTAATTCCAAACGCAGCTTTTAAGGCTGTACTTGCTTTTAAATCTGACCATTCTGGAGTATCGAGATAAAAGCCTTTGTCACCCCAGCCAAAGGCGATAAAATTCATTACAGAGTCTTTTGATTTGGTTTGACTGAATTGAATTTCGTTGCGCCAATCTTTGATCTCGTTTTTAATAGGAACGACAATATCGGTATGAACACCGTTTGAAAGAATATAAATTGGAACTGTTTTTTGTTCTTTTATCAAATCAGCATTTGAATTTACTGTGATTTTAGAAATTAGATAAACAGATACTACGTACAAGACAAGAAAACTAAAGATTCCTAAAAGCGTCCAGCCTAATAATTTGAATGATTTTTTTAGCATTTTAATTGGTTTATTTTAGATTAGTATTGGTTGGTTTTTCTGTAACCAATTTTTAAGCCAAAAAAAACTTTACTAAAAAATAGTACGCGGATTTTAATGATTCGCTTTCGCAAAAGCGCTGATTTATACGGATTTTTTTATTTTGTCATTTCGACCGAAGGGAGAAATCACACTAGTGAATCGACACAGATTAGAGTTATACTTTGTGGAATTTCTAGTGTGATTTCTCCCTTCGGTCGAAATGACAAACTTTGTGTTTTAGCATTATTACGCACAAAAAAACTGCTGAATTTCTCCAGCAGTTTTCTCTATTTTCTTTATTCTTTATTCTATTTTCTTAAAAGAAAAAAAAATTAAACGTTGAAACGGAAGTGCATTACATCTCCATCTTTTACAACATATTCTTTTCCTTCAACTTTGAATTTTCCAGCTTCTTTTGCTTTTGCTTCAGAACCGTATTGAACGTAATCTTCGTATGAAATAACTTCAGCACGGATAAATCCTTTTTCGAAATCAGTGTGGATAACTCCAGCTGCTTGTGGCGCTGTAGCTCCAATGTTGATTGTCCAAGCACGAACTTCTTTTACACCCGCTGTAAAATATGTTTGCTGTTTTAATAATTTGTAAGCTGCACGAATTAAAACTGATGCTCCTGGTTCTGTTAATCCCATATCTTCTAGGAAAACCTGACGCTCTTCATAGCTTTCTAATTCTGTAATATCTGCCTCTGCTCCTACTGAAAGTATAATCACTTCTGCATCTTCGTCTTTTACTAATTCGCGAACTTGATCCACATATTTGTTTCCGTTTACAGCAGAACTTTCGTCAACATTACATACGTATAAAACTGGTTTTGCAGTGATTAATTGGAAAGATTCCATTAAAACCTCTTCATCATTACCTTGGGGAACAATTGTTCTAGCAGATTTTGCCTGTAATAATGCTTCTCTAATTTTATCTAAAAGTGCTTTTTCTGTCTGAGCTTCTTTATTTCCAGTTTTTGCTGCGCGGTTAACTTTTTCTAAACGTTTTTCAACAGTTTCTAGATCTTTTAACTGCAATTCGATATCGATAGTTTCTTTATCGCGAATTGGATTTACGTTTCCGTCAACGTGAACAATATTATCATTGTCAAAACAACGTAAAACGTGAATGATAGCATTACACTCTCTAATGTTTCCTAAAAACTGATTTCCAAGACCCTCGCCTTTACTTGCTCCTTTTACCAAACCTGCAATATCTACGATATCTACAGTTGCCATTTGAACGCGTTCTGGTTTTACCAATTCTTCCAATTTATTGATTCTTGGATCTGGAACGTTTACAACACCAATATTAGGTTCGATTGTACAAAACGGAAAGTTTGCACTCTGCGCTTTTGCATTAGATAAACAATTAAATAATGTTGATTTTCCAACATTTGGTAATCCTACAATTCCTGCTTTCATCTGTTTGTGTCTATAGTATTTATTCGACCTTTTGTGCTTAGGTCTAAAACATTAAATCGTGTGTTTTAATGTTTTGTGATTTGAATGCTCTTTTTGCTTTTCTGCCAAAATGATATTTTTCGGCTTTAAAATTTTGCAAATATAAGATTTAATAGCTCTTGCACGAAGTAAAAATGTTCAATAATATAATTTTAAAGCTTATGTTGAAAATTTTTAAACATTTTATTAATTTTTTGTTAAAAAACAGTACTTTTATAAAACTAATCAACAAAAAAACAAACCAAAAAACCATTTACCATGAAAAAGATTGCATTATTACTATTTCTTCTGAATTCAGCATTTCTCTTTGCACAGAAAGAAGTCTCCGGTTTTGTAAAAGACAAGTCTGGCGCACCGCTTCCTGGTGTAAATATTTTAGAAAAAGGAACATCAAACGGCGTTTCTACTGATTTTGAGGGTAGTTTTAGAATAAAAGTAAAAGAAGGTGCAACATTAATTTTTAGTTATGTCGGATTTTCAACGGTCGAAAAGACAGCTTCAAGCGATAAAATTGATGTTACGCTGGGAGAAACCGATGGACAAATTTTGAATGACGTTGTCGTAGTGGGTTCCAGAAATTCAAAAAGAACGGTGGTAAATTCGGCTGTCCCTATTGATGTTATAAATGTAAAAGATGTGACAACACAAAGTGGTAAATTGGAAATCAATGAATTACTGCAATACGTTGCTCCATCATTCAATGCCAATAAACAATCAGGTTCTGACGGTGCCGACCACGTTGATCCTGCTTCATTAAGAGGAATGGGACCGGATCAGACTTTGGTTTTAATTAATGGAAAAAGAAGACATCAGTCCTCTTTAATCAATCTATTTGGAACACGCGGACGCGGGAAC
>NZ_CAMLIX010000300.1 GCF_946479975.1 uncultured Flavobacterium sp. | reverse complement strand
TCTGATTTCGATAAAGAAGAAAATTCAGGTTTAGGATTTAGATTTCTGTTTAAGTATCTGTTTCAATACAAATCATTCCTTATTCAGCTTGGAATAGGGCTTCTCGCCAGCAGTTTACTCAATTTGATTTTTCCGTTTTTGACGCAGAGTATAGTCGATGTCGGAATTCAGAACCAAAACATCCATTTTATTTATCTGATTCTATTTGCAATGCTTTTTATTTTTGCAGGAAGAACAGGTTTAGAATTGATCCGGAGCTGGATTTTACTGCATTTATCTACCCGAATCAATATTTCTCTTATTTCAGATTTCTTTATCAAATTAATGAATCTGCCCATTTCCTTTTTTGATGTCCGCATGACGGGAGATATCATGCAGCGTATAAACGATCACCGCCGTATAGAAAAAATCCTTACAACATCTTCTCTAAATGTACTTTTTTCAGTAATCAACATGTTTGTGATGGGAGCCGTTTTGGCTTATTTCAATCTACAGATTTTTTTGGTATTTTTTATAGGAAGCGTTTTTTACTTTGGATGGATTACACTGTTTTTAAAAAGAAGAGAAGTCCTCGATTACAAGCGTTTTGCTGAGGTTTCAAACGAGCAGAACAAAGTCATGGAACTTATTAATGGAATGCAGGAAATCAAACTCCACAATGCTGAAAAACAAAAACGATGGGGCTGGGAATATGTGCAGGCAAGACTTTTTAGAGTTTCGATAAAAGGATTAATTTTAGAACAAACTCAAACAATAGGTTCTTCAGTCATTAATGAATTAAAAAATATATTTATAATTCTGCTTTCTGCAAAATTAGTTATCGAAGGTTCCATCACGCTCGGGATGATGCTTGCTATTAGTGCAATTGTAGGAAGCTTAAACGGACCAATTACGCAATTAATAGAATTCGTAAGAGAATTGCAGGACGCTAAAATTTCGTTGGCAAGATTATCTGAAATTCATCAAAAAGAAGATGAAATTCAGCAGGAACAGCATCAAACAAATGAAGTGCCTTATGATGCCGATATCGAGGTTAAAAATCTTTCGTATCGCTACTTGGGTTCAGATATTCCGGTTTTAGATAATTTAAATTTAGTAATTCCAGCCCATAAAGTAACTGCAATAGTGGGCGTTAGCGGAAGCGGCAAAACAACTTTAATGAAATTACTTTTAAAGTTCTATGAACCCGAAAAAGGAGAGGTAACAATTGGACAAACGCAGCTTAAAAATATTTCTCAAAAAGCTTGGAGAGCAAACATTGGCGCAGTCATGCAGGAAGGATTTATTTTTAGCGACACAATTGCCAATAATATTGCTTTTGGTGTCGACAGAGTTGATAAAGAACGACTAGTTTATGCAGCAGATGTTGCCAATATTAAAGAATACATTGGCGGATTGCCATTGGGATTTAATACCAAAATAGGAGGAGAAGGTTTAGGAATGAGCACGGGACAAAAACAGCGACTTTTAATTGCAAGAGCGGTTTATAAAAATCCTGAAATCTTATTTTTTGATGAAGCGACTTCAGCCTTAGATGCCAATAATGAAAAAGAAATCATGAAAAAGCTGGATATCTTTTTCGAAAATAAAACGGTAGTTGTAATTGCGCATCGGTTAAGTACTGTAATGAATGCCGACCAGATTGTGGTTTTGGACAAAGGAAAAATCATCGAAATTGGAAATCATTCGGCTTTAGTGGAGCAAAAAGGGAATTATTTTGAATTGGTTAAAAACCAATTGCAATTAGGGAATTAATCATGACAGAAGATACATTTGAATTAAGAAGCGAAGAAGTTCAGGACATCCTGACCAAAGTACCTCATTGGATGATACGATGGGGAACCGTTCTGATATTTGCCATCATTGTAATGCTGTTTTTTGTATCCTGGTTTGTAAAATATCCAGATGTTGTGACTGCCGAAATTGTAATTACAACCAATATTCCGCCAGAGAAAATCGTCTCCAAATCGTCTGGAAGAATCGAAGCCATTTTGGTAAAAGACAAAACTGTTGTTTCAAAAAATAGTACGCTTGCGATTATTGAAAATACAGCCAATTATAAAGATGTTTTTTTATTGAAAAGCATTGTAGACGGCTATGATATTAATTCTGGAAAAGCTTTTCCTTTCGGCTCATTAAAGAATAAACAATTGGGCGAAATAGAAAGCGCTTTTGCTGTTTTTCAAAAAGATTATCAAGCGCAGGAACTCAATGAAAATTTACATCCTTTTGCTGTTGAAAGCAGAGCACAAAGTTCAGAAAAAGTTCAGATTAAAGAACGATTGGATATTTTGCAGCAACAAAAGATTATTAACGAAAGCGAACTAGAACTGCAGAAAAATGAAATAGCCCGTTTTGAAGTTTTATTTAATAAAGGAATTATTTCGGCGCAGGAAATGGAAGCCAAGAAATTAGGCTTTCTGCAAGCCCAAAAGAACTATAGAGGCTTGCTTTCTTCCATTTCGCAATTAAGATCGTCTTTAATTGATAATACAAAATCAAGTCAGAATTCGCAGATAAACAGCACTAGAGAAGAAGTGAATCTAGGACGAAGTATGGCGCAGTCTTTCTACCAGCTTAAAAAAGTGATCAAAGATTGGGAAATGGCTTATACCTTAAAATCTTCTGTGAGCGGTGTAGTTACTTTTTTACAGGTTTGGAATGAAAATCAGACTATAAACGTTGGAGATAATGTTTTCTCTATAATTCCAGATGCAAAAAATGGTTTTGTTGGCAAGGTAAAAGCACCAGCTTTAAATTCAGGAAAAATAAAAGTAGGGCAGCGTGTAAATATACGTTTAGCAAATTATCCTGATCGCGAATTTGGAGTTCTAAAAGGCGAAATAAAAAACATTTCACTAGTTCCTGATAAAGATGGGAATTTATTAGTCGATGTAACACTCCCAAACGGATTAAAAACATCTTATGACAAACAAATTATCTTCCAGCAAGAAATGAAAGGAAGTGCAGAAATTGTAACCGAAGATCTGCGTTTAATAGAGAGAATTTTGTATCAGTTTAAAAATATTTTTCAGCAGGTTTAGAAAATTGCAGAAAAATGCTTTTTTACATCTTCAAATAAAAATCTTTTGTAAGTTCTATATATTCTGGCGTATAAATATGACGATCAATTTCGATAATTAATTCGTTTGTTTCAATTTCAGAAACTTCATTTCGGCTAAAAGCCAATAAACTGCGTTTAATTTCGGTTTTTGGAGTTCCCTTTACACGAGTTATTTTTAATGGATACAATTCGAATTCTTTAGCTAAAGCAATAAATTTTTCTTCTTCTTTAAAAGGAATTATAATCGCTAAAATTCCATTTTCCGAAAGTAATAAATCGGCAGCTTCAACAATTTCTTCAAAAGGCATCGCATCTTGAAAACGAGCTAAATCACGTTGATCATTATCAGTTTTATAATCTTCCGAATAAAAAGGCGGATTAGAAACAATTAAATCGTATTCATCTTCAGGTTCTTCAATAAATTCATCCAGACCAGCATGAAAGCAAAATAAACGATCTCCCCAAGGAGAACTTTCAAAATTTTCTACCGCTTGTTCATAGGCATCTTCATCAATTTCAAGCGCATCAATTTGTTCAGCATGAGTTCGCTGAGCCAGCATTAAAGCAATAATTCCTGTTCCTGCACCAATATCCAAAACACTAAAAGGATTATGAGAAATGGGAGCCCAAGCGCCAAGTAAAACACCGTCGGTACCTACTTTCATAGCGCAACGATCTTGGTTAATAGAGAATTTTTTAAACTGAAACATAAATAAGAAATTCCAAATTTTTTAAATTCCAAATTCCAATCTTAGTATGGAAATTCACAAATGAAAATTCCAAAATTCCAATTGAAGTGGATTCTTTTGTTGAGCTGCAAAAGTAAGATTAAATATTAATTTACTGCTTAGAAGTTTTGGTAATTATGGCTGAGAGAATTTTTCTTAATTCTTCGATTTCGAACAGTAATAATTGAGAAAGGGCTTTTTGTTCAGGATTTAAATCATTCAACAATTGAAGCCAGAATTTAGATTCCTTAGCTTCTTTTCGGGCAATTTTTAATCTAAAAATTAAATCTTTATCGCCTAATTTTTCATTTGCTTCAATATAGTTGGCACCAACAGAACCAGAGGATCTAGTCAATTGTTTTCCATCTTCAATATTTGAAGTGTTTTTGGGTAGCGTCCTTATGTAAATTCGACATTCCTTAGCAAATAAAAACGTTCTCTCTTCTAAATTATAGGGCTTCATGATAAAATTCCAATATTTTTAAATTCCAAATTCCAACGTAGTAACGCAAATATAAAAATAAGTTTTTTCTTTCAAATAAATTTTTAAATATGATTAGAATTAAAAATTCTCAATTGAAAATTTCTCCCAGTATTGAAATTTGGGATTTAAAAAAAATGAATATTAACCTTTTTCAGGTTTGGAATTTGGAATTTTTTATATTGGAATGTCCTTTCCAAAGCTTGGAATTTGGAATTTTAAAAATTTGGAACTTAAAAATTAAAGGTACATTTCCACAAGACCTTCAGGAAGGTTCATGATAACTTTTTTGTTCTCACGATCAATTTTTACAAGGAATTGGTCAATCATTGGAACTAAGATTTCTACTTCACCATTTAAAACTTCAAAAAGTGGCTGTGCAGAAGAATCATTAATAGAAGTTATTTTTCCGAAAACGCCTAAACGCTGGTCTTCGATTTCAAAACCAATTACTTCGTGGAAATAGAATTTGTTACCAGAAAGTTTTGGCAACATAGTTAGAGGAAGATAAACAGCATTTCCAAGTAAGGCATCTGCTTCTTCTTCTGTTTTTGTGTCTTCAAAACGCACTCTTAAAAAGTCGTTTTTGTGTAAAGAACTTGTTTCAATAAAAAAAGGAACCAAGTGTTTGTTGTGTTCAACAAACACTGATTCCAGATTTTCGTATAACTCAGGTTCGTCTGTATCTAAATAGATTAGAACTTCACCTTTGAAACTAAATTTTTTAGCGATTTTACCTAAATAAAAACATT
>NZ_CAMLIX010000299.1 GCF_946479975.1 uncultured Flavobacterium sp. | reverse complement strand
TTTGTATTTATTGTTTGGAACTGTTGCATAGATTTCTTCTCCTGGAGCAAAAACGTCTACGTTTATTTTTCCGAAGTTTGAAAATGATGCTATTACATTTTCTCCGTATTCTTTATTGATTGCTCCAATTGTGATTACGTTGTCTGCAAATTCTTTTACGTTGTCTTCTGAGTCATTTGGGTAATTGATGTTTTTTGTTTCATCAATATTATAACCGTCATTACCTGCAGCGTGAACAATTAAAACGTCTTTTTTAGCTGCATATTTAATTGCATCGTAAACCCATTGCTTGTGTGGAGAAAAGCTTTTTCCGAAACTTCCGTTAATTACTTTTGCACCATTGTCTACTGCGTAACGAATTGCCAAAGCAATGTCTTTATCGTACTCGTCTCCGTCTGGCACTGCTCTTACTGTTAAAATCTCAACATTTGGAGAAGCTACTCCGTCTCCGCCTAAATTATTCCCGCGAATTTGCGCAATAATTCCAGCTACGTGAGTTCCGTGAAGTGCTTTTTCTTTGTCTGGACCAAAAACTATATTGTTTCCGTAATTTGTATCTTTAATATCTTCTGGATTGTCTCCTACGATTTTTCTTCCGTCGAAATCTTTATTCAAATTGTAGTTCAACTGATCGTAAACCTGCTCTTTATATTCCCCAAAATCAGCTTCTGGATCAAAAGTTGGACCTGCATTTGTAAAAATCTGAGTCATTATTGCTTTACTTCTTGCCACTTTTGGATCTGTTGAAGTAATCGCGTTTAAATCTTCGATTTTATATGTTGTTTTATTTAATTCTTTTTTGATTGTATTGTGAACGTCAAGCAAAAAATCTACTTGTTCTTTATCTTTAAGAGCATCTTGGTATTTCTCTGTATATTGAGCAAGCGCTTCTTTATACTGAGCCGAACCGTCATCTCCTTTTTTAACAACACGTGTCATTTCAAGGTTTTCATTGACAGCATTTCCAAGGAAATTCCATCCGTGGACATCGTCAATAAAACCATTTTTATCGTCATCGATTCCGTTTCCTGGAATTTCTTTGGTATTTGTCCAGATCATTCCTTGAAGATCTTCGTGCTCGATATCTACACCAGAATCTACAATACCAACAATAACTTTTTGTCCTTTTTTACCTTGCAGCAATTCAGTTAGAGCTCTGTCTACACTCATTCCTGGAATAGAATCTTTTACTAAATCTAAATGACTCCATCTTTTTAATTCATTTTCGCTAACTGGTGCTTTTTTTACAACTGCTAAAGGAGCAACGATTGGTTGTTTTGGAGCTGCTTTTTGTGCCTGCATACTTGCACTGCAACCTGCTAAAACAAGTAATGCAAAAGCAGATAATTTTAAAGGTTTTATATGACTCATGTATCTATAAATATATGTAAAGTTAAAAGATGGGTCTAAATTATGCTTTTTTGTTACAAAAAACTAACTGTTAACAATGTGTTATGAAATTTTATAATTAAATAAATTCTTTTACTAAAAACATACTTAACTAATAAACAACCTACTAAACCATAAACTCAGTAGAAATCAACTTTCCTAATACGAGTCAAATATTAAGCAAGTGTATGAAAATTAATAAATAATAAGGGCTTAGGTTTTCCTGTAAATATCCACAACTTAATTCAATTAAAAATCCCATTTTCAAAATTTCTGAAAATGGGATTTTTTCTTTTTATAAATTAGTTTTAAAGAATTTCTTCACAAGTAAAAACCTCTTTCAATCGAACGCCTTTTTCCGTATGTTCGACCGTTATTATTTGATTGTGAGCATCGTGTTCCAAAAACAAATAATGTTTTTCGTCTGCGGCTTTATTCAAAAATTTTGATTTTTCTGGCATGGTCAACAATGGTCTCGTATCGTAACCCATAACATAAGGAAGCGGAATATGTCCGGCTGTCGCTAATAAATCGGCACAAAAAACAATTGGTTTGTCTTGGTATTTGATGTACGGAATCATTTGCTTTTCGGTATGACCGTCAACGTAATAAATATCAAAACCTAATTCCTTTGAGAAACCAAAATCAGATTCCGGTCTTTCAACAAAATTCAATTGACCACTTTCTTGCATTGGTAAAATGTTTTCTGAAAGAAAAGAAGCCTTTTCACGAGGATTTGGTTTTGCTGCCCATTCCCAATGATTTTCGTTGGTCCAGAATTTAGCATTTTTAAAAGCTGGCTCGTATCCCGTTTTATCAGAATTCCATTGAACACTTCCGCCACAATGATCAAAATGAAGATGCGTCATAAAAACATCTGTAATAGCATCGCGATGAAAACCATATTTGGCTAGAGATTTATCTAAAGAATGTGATCCCCAAAGCGAATAATAACCAAAGAATTTCTCTGACTGTTTATCGCCCATTCCGGTGTCAATTAAAATTAAGCGATTTCCATCTTCAATTAATAAACAACGCGCTGCAATGTCAATTAAATTATTAGAATCGGCAGTATTTGTCTTGTTCCATATTGTCTTGGGAACAACACCAAACATCGCACCTCCGTCTAATTTAAAATTTCCAGATTCTATTGGGTAAAGTTTCATGAGTATGATTTTCTAAAAGAACAAATCTAGAAAATTCAAATTCCTTTTACTAAAAATTACTCCTAAAACTATTCTAATGTAATAGATGTGCTTCCCATTAGTTCCTGCTTATCAAAGTAATTCACAAAATAAGTTCCTTTTTTAAATTGATCCGCATTCAAGATTCCGTAAGCATTTATAGACTTCCCTTGAAAATCTGCGCTAACTATAAAACTGTAAACCAACGCTTTATCATTTCCAAATTCGATCAATTTATTATCTCCTAAAACTGTGTTTTTTTGATCTAATACTTGAATATAAAAAACTCTTTTTCCAGCTTTTGCAACTGCGTTTCCGTTAACAATAAAACTAACTTTAAGCTTTTTGGTATTTTTTGCTTTTGTGGTTTCCAGTTCTGCTCCCGATTTTTTTTCACGAAGAGCAATCACTTTAAATGTACTCAAAGAAAGTTTTGAAGCATCTTTTAAAGTAGATTCTAACTTCTTCTGCTTCAAAATCAAAGTATCATTTTCAGCCTTTTGCTTGTACATTACAACATTTTGGCTTTCAATTTCTGTCAGTAGATTTTTATTTTGAGATTTCAGTTTTTTAATCTCGATTATCTTATTTTCCAATGATAATTTTGAATCTGAAAGCTGTGTTCTAAATATTTTAAGTTGAGCTGAAGATGGGTTTTCAGAAGCTTTGATAATTTCCATCAAGTTTTGGACATTTTTTCGCTCCAATTCTAATTGTTCAGATAAAGCCGTTTTTTCCTGAATAGCAATATCGTAAGCCGCTTTTAATGTCATTAACGAATCTAATATATTTTTTTGATCGTTAGTTTCCTTCTTTTCAGTCAAAATTTCTGAAACAGTGTTTTCTTCTCCAGCCTCAATTTCAGTTTCACCAGTTTCACTACTAAAAACTAATAATGCGGCACCTAATCCTAAAACAAAAATTAATGCAAACAAAGGCTTGTACCACTTAATATTATTTTGTTTCTTCATATTTACTCACAATTTTTTGCAAAAATACCAATTAAATATTCTTAATAGTCAGTACAAATACTTGTTTTTTAACATATACAAGCGATATTTGCAGCGTAAAGGAGAAAAACTGCGTAATTTTAATTTTCAACCTATTTTTTCAGAGTCAATTTTATCAAAATAAGTAATATCTATTTTCTCATTTGTTATAATAATGTGAACCGTTATGGAAAAAGGTTTTTAAGTCGTATCTTTGCAGATAATTTCATTTCAACATTGACATACAGCACTTTAATTGTAATAATTTGATTACTATTTTTGAATAATTAAAAGGAATGTTGAAAAAGATAAATACCATAAAAAAATGATAAAAGTTTCAGATACTGCCAAAAAGAAAATCATCGACTTGATGACTGATGATGGTTTTAACGCCGCAGACGACTACGTAAGAGTAGGTGTAAAAAGTGGCGGATGCTCTGGTTTGTCTTATGATTTAAAATTTGACAAAACCAAAGGAGACGACGACAAGGTATTCGTTGATAACGACATACAGATTGCCGTTGAAAAAAAATCTTTCCTTTATTTAGCCGGAACAATTTTAGAATTCTCAGGCGGATTAAATGGAAAAGGATTTGTTTTCAATAATCCTAATGCAAGCAGAACTTGCGGATGCGGAGAATCATTTTCTCTTTAAAACAACTAACCGATTGCAAAATTTAAAGATTTAAATCTTCTCTTTTTAAATCTTTCAATAAAAAAACAATGAGTAAATACACCGAAGACGATTTAAAAATCGAACTGGAAACAAAAGAATACGAATACGGATTTTATACCAATATAGAATCTGAAACATTTCCTATTGGTTTAAACGAAGATATTGTTCGCGCAATTTCTCTTAAAAAGGAAGAACCTGAGTGGATGACCGAATGGCGTATTGAGGCTTTCCGTGCCTGGAAAGAAATGATCGAGCCGGAATGGGCAAACGTTCAGTATGAAAAACCAGATTTTCAGGCCATTTCATATTATTCAGCTCCAAAACAAGTAGATCCTAACAAAACTTTGGATGATGTAGATCCGGAATTGTTAGAAATGTACAAAAAACTGGGAATTTCTGTTGACGAACAAAAAATGATGAACAATGTCGCTATGGATATTGTTGTCGATTCTGTTTCTGTTGCAACGACTTTCAAGAAAACTTTGGCTGAAAAAGGAATTATTTTCTGTCCAATTTCTGAAGCTATTAAAGAACATCCGGAATTAGTAAAAAAATATTTAGGTACAGTTGTTCCTCAGAAAGATAACTTTTATGCTGCTCTAAACTCAGCTGTTTTCTCTGACGGAAGTTTCTGTTATATTCCAAAAGGTGTACGCTGCCCAATGGAACTTTCAACGTATTTCAGAATCAATCAAGCAGGAACCGGACAATTCGAAAGAACACTAGTTATTGCTGATGCCGGAAGTTACGTTTCTTACCTTGAAGGATGTACAGCACCAAGCCGTGACGA